>CAZMYP010000158.1:0-2530 GCA_964570535.1 uncultured Herbinix sp. | reverse complement strand
ATGTACTATTACATAATGAAAGGATATAAAAAAACCGTGTGGGCACAATAATGAAAATTTATATGGTTAAAAAGGTGACGCTATGAGTAAAACATTTGACAATTTACAGCCATATTTAGATAAATCAATGGCTTTTCAGACTGCAAGAAATTTATTTGAATGGGATGACCAGACCATTGCACCATCCCAGGGAGCTGATAATACCTCCAATGTAGTCGGAATTTTATCAGATGAATATATGAAATGTCTGATTAACGACGATGTTAGGAAGCTTATTAAGAAGCTTAAAGGGGAAAAGGAACAAGAGGAGCTTACTGATAAGGAGAAAGCTATAATAAAAGAGCTGGACAAAATATATGATCAGCTTGAAAGTATTCCTCCTGAGGAATATAGAGCTTATAATGAGCTTACCTCAGTATCAAGCAGGGCATGGGCTAAAGCAAAGAAAGATAATAATTATCAGCACTTTGCACCCTATCTTAAGAAAATTATTGACTATCAGAAGAAGTTTGCAGGCTACCGGGTGAAGAAAGGTCAGAATCTCTATGAGGTATTATTAAGGGATAACGAGGAATGCTTTGGTATTAAAGAGCTTGATGTATTCTTTGATAAAATAAAAAAAGAGATTATACCCTTACTAAAACTAGTCTCTAAAAAATCTGATACCATAGATAAGAGTTATAACTCACTATCTTATGATATAGAAAAGCAGAAAGCATTTTGTAAATACCTAAGCGGTTATGTTGGTTTTGATTATAACCGAGGTGTTATTTCAGAAAGTGCTCACCCTTTTTCCTTGCAACTTCATAATCATGATGTCCGTATCACTAACAAATATATTGAAGATAATCTGGAAAGTGCCATGTTTTCAATTATTCACGAGACAGGCCACGCTTTATATGAAATGAATATTGATGATTCCTTGACTCAGACCTTGGTTGGCTCAGGAACATCCATGGGCATGCACGAATCCCAGTCCAGATTCTATGAAAATATTATAGGACGTAGTGAGTTCTTCTGGACACCTATCTATGAAAAATTAGTAGATTACTATCCTGATAATTTAAAAAATATTAACCTTGAGGCTTTTATTAAAGGTATTAATAAGTCAGAACCTAGTCTGATACGTACTGAGGCTGACGAATTAACATATCCCCTTCATGTTATTATTCGATATGAGATTGAAAAAATGATATTTAACGAAGAAGCAGATGTAGATATGCTTCCTGAGCTGTGGAATAATAAATACGAGGAATATTTAGGCCTTACTCCCCGCAATGATAGTGAGGGTATACTTCAGGATGTTCACTGGTCCTTTGGTGAGTTTGGTTATTTCCCCTCCTATGCCATAGGCTCTGCCGTTGCCTCTCAGTTTTATGCAAAAATCATGGATGTCATGCCAGTAAACGATTATCTGAAAGAGGGTAATCTTACACCAATCCGTGAATTCCTAAGGGACATGGTACACAAGCATGGTGCAACAAAAAATACCAATCAGCTTCTTAAGGATGTTACCGGGGAAGAATTTAATGCAGATTTTTATGTAAATTACCTTAAAGAAAAATACGAAAAACTTTATAATCTATAAAGCTAGTTGCTTGTGCATAATTATACTGTTTCTTATTGACATTTGTATAATTATAAGTTATTATGTTTTACAGGTTAGAAACATAGGCAATCTTGCTGTTTTTGCCAGCTGATTGCCTTTTATATATTTGAAAGGAGTATGTTTATGAAGCTATGGGGAGGACGTTTTACCAAAGAAACCAATCAGTTGGTTCATAATTTTAATTCATCCATATCCTTTGACCAGAAGTTTTTCCGTCAGGATATTCAAGGCAGTATTGCCCATGCCACAATGTTAGAAAAGCAAGGAATAATAACTAAGGAGGAAAGGAATCAAATTATTAAAGGACTTTCCGAGATTTTAGAGGATACTATTAGTGGGGCTCTAATGATTACTGATGAATATGAAGATATTCATAGCTTTGTTGAATCACAGCTTATATCCCGAATTGGTAATGCCGGAAAAAAACTTCATACAGGACGGAGCAGAAATGACCAGGTTGCTTTGGATATGAAGCTATTCATTAAGGAAGAGATTAATGTACTTGATGATTTAGTTAAAGCATTAATGATTACTCTTCATGAAATTATGAAGGATAATACGCAAACATATATGCCCGGCTTTACCCATCTTCAGAAGGCTCAGCCTTTAACACTCTCTCATCATTTTGGAGCATATTTTGAAATGTTCAAAAGAGACCGACAGAGACTAGAGGATATAAGGATTCGTATGAACACTTCCCCCTTAGGTTCAGGGGCTCTTGCAGGCACCACCTATCCACTTGATCGTGAATATAGCGCTCTTCTCCTAGGATTTGATGGACCCACCCTAAATAGCATAGACGGGGTGTCTGATAGGGACTATCTTATTGAGCTGCTTTCTGCCCTTTCAACTATAATGATGCACTTAAGTCGTTTTAGTGAAGAAATTATATTATGGAACAGCAATGAATATCGGTTTATT
>CAZMYP010000157.1:0-2569 GCA_964570535.1 uncultured Herbinix sp. | reverse complement strand
AAACAGTGAAAGTAGGATTATGGATATCGCAGTTAAGCATGGCTTTGACAGCCAGGATTCATTTTCAAGAGCCTTTAAAAAGATCACAGGGTATTTGCCTAGCCGGTACAGACATGAAGCGTCTGTATATAATTTTGAAAGGATTGATATTATGGAAAAGTTCTATGAAGAGCAGGATAGCCATATGCTTGAAAAATATCCGGACATTAAGGTCTTAAAAACACTAAAGCCTATAAAGGTGGCTTATTATAATTATTATGGTAAAAATCCTGAGGATGGAGCATTTAAGGTAATAAATGAATGGTTGCAGGATAGCGGTTTGAATATCGAAAAGGATGGAGTAAGGATATTTGGTTATAACAAACCCGATGTGATGGAACAGGGTCAGGAAGAGTACGGATATGAGGTATGTGTCACTATTGGTGATAATATAACTATAAATGATAGAAGAATTAAGACAAAGACACTTGCAGGTGGTCTCTATGCAGTAATAGGAGTCAGAAGAAATAAGGACACGGAACTTGGATTCGAAATTATGAAGGCCTGGCAGCGTTTTAGTAGCTGGATTCATGACAGTAAATACATCGGTGGTGGACATCAGTGGCTGGAGGAACATCTAGGCTTTGATGAAGAGCTCCACCATATAGGCGGGGTGGATTTATACATGCCTATTATGGAAAGGTCAGAGGTTGATACATCAAAGTCTTTTACTGAGGTTGAACCTATGTGGGTAGCGTCTTATCAGGCAGAAGGTAAGGATGCGATTGAAAAGGGTAGGGACTACTTTTTTAAATGGGCTGAGGCAGAGGGATTGTTCGAGGGTGGTAAGGAGCATAGATTTTTTGCTTATTATAATCAGGAGAAAATGGGTACTAAGGACTTTTTCTATAAAATTAATGTGACAGTTGATAAGGGCTTTGTGCCGGAGGATAAGAGTATTTCTCTGGAGCAGTTTAATGGTGGCTATTATGCTGTTATGAAGTCTCAGTATAAGAATAATGGCGCTATCTGGGGTGAATTTATTAATTGGATAACTAATAGTCGTGAGTATGAATTTGGTAACTGGTGGTTTTTTGAGGAATACAAAATAGATAAGCCTAAGATAGAGATGGATACAGATATGATTCTGCATATGCCGGTTAGAAAAAAGACTAGTATATAATGGTAAAAGGTAGTTGCATGTAATTTGTATAGAGGCTAATAGAAGTAAATAGAAGCAAAAGATGTATTAGGCTCAAGCCATATTGACTGAGAGGTCTGCTGATCAATTAATAATTAGCAGACCTCTCGATTAAGTTATGGTTATTTAAGTATAAAACAATGCAAAGATTAAAGCTTAAGGTATTATTAATAGCCTAATTCTTTAAATATTTCTTTTGCGGTATCCTCATTATCATTGGTACCACTTGAAAACATTACAGTATTCTCAACACGGACCAGAATAAAGAAATTTTCCTCAGTAAATAGCTTATAATAATCATAATTAAGTGCTTTTGCTGTCTCGCTTGTACGCTTGGATAAGCTCATACTAGCATCGTCAATGAGTTTTTCATATAACCTATAAGTTTCCTTTGCAGTATCTTCAGTATCTAGCACTATAAATTCAATTAGGATACCAGGTATTTCTCCAGTTATTGATGCTTCGATGGTATCATCTAAATCAGCCGGGGATGCCTCCATATAATCAAAATTTCTTTCGGTTAACATTTCTTTAAATTCTGTTGTACCAATCATTTCTTTCTTGAGTTCGCAGCCTGTAAGTAAAAACAATAAAACAATTGATGTTGTTATAAGCAGTAAAAATTTTCTCATAATAATCTAGAGATCGATAATCTGGCGGAATCTGTAGATTAGACCTCTTGTTCTCCCTCCCTTATATTAACTGTAAGCAGTATGGAAAATCTAAATTTTCTTAAATACAATAACATACTTTACGGTATAATGGAAGTTTTATGTAATTATTCTAAGAATGTTCTAAGAATGTTTACGCTCCTTGGCGTTAATGAAGGTGGTGAGTTTACTAAGCAAAGTAATAAAGTATGAAATCTTGTATAATGTTGTAAAACACTATATAATGGTAAAATTACATAATATATGACCTAGAAGAATAGAAGGCTTTAATATTATTTATAATTATTGATTAAAGAGTATGAGGGGAGATAATTATTTTGAAGAAAAAGACAAGAATTGTACTGCTAGTTGTTGTAAGCTTATTAGTGGTTTTATTTGTGGGGGTGTCGTACTTTGTAGGTTTACAGGTGTTTAATGGATCCACGCAGTTAGTAACTAACGATGATACAAGTGGGGTCAGTGAAACATTTTGGACAAAATATGGTATAGATTATAAGGAGTTTTGTGATAAGCATAAGATTGATAGTATAGAAATCGTATCTTCATTTGAAGGGCATATTATTCCCGTAGATTATATATATGCAAAGCAATCAGAAGAAAGTAAGAATAATAAAACGGTTGTCATGGTCCATGGTCTAGGAGGTAACAGATATACTAATTATCCGGTGGCAGAAATGTTCCTGGACAAAGGTTACAATGTGCTGACATATGATCAGAG
>CAZMYP010000156.1:0-2603 GCA_964570535.1 uncultured Herbinix sp. | reverse complement strand
CATTAACCTTGACATTCAGCTTCTTAGTAAGTTCTCCATTGCCAAGAATCTTAACACCATCCTTAGGGTTTTTAACGATTCCTGCTTCAATTAATGAATTAACTGTTACTGTAGCACCATCATCAAATCTATTTAATACATCTACGTTAATTGCAATGATTTCCTTAGAGTTTCTATTAGTGAAACCACGCTTAGGAATTCTTCTGTATAATGGCATCTGTCCGCCTTCAAAACCTACTCTTGGCGCCCCGGAACGTGCCTTTTGTCCTTTATGACCTTTACCGGCTGTCTTTCCATTGCCTGAACCGTGGCCGCGACCTTTTCTAAAGCTTTGTTGCTTTGAACCATCTGCCGGTCTTAAATCTGATAGATTCATCTACATGCACCTCCTTCTTTTGGGAATTATATTTCTTCAACCTTTACTAAGTGATTAATCTGATCAATCATTCCCCTGATTGCAACATTATCGGGCATTTCTACGGTTTTATTTAATTTTCTTAAACCAAGAGCCTTTGCTGTTGCTTTGTGTTTAGGGATGGCACCGATCGTAGACTTCACTAATGTTATTTTTAATTTGTCTGCCATTTTGACACCTCCATAATAATTACTTAGGTAGCACTTCTTAGTTAATAAGCTGTTCTACCGGAACACCACGAAGCTTTGCTACTTCCTCAGGGGTCTTTAACTGGCTTAATCCTTCAATCGTAGCTAAAACTACATTCTGTTTATTATTTGAACCAAGAGACTTGGTACGGATATTCTTAAATCCTGCAAGCTCAAGTACGTTACGTACTGGTCCACCAGCTATAACACCGGTACCTTCAGGGGAACGCTTTAGAAGTACCTCTGCGCCACCGAATTTACCCATAAAGTCGTGTGGTATACTGCCATTCTCATCAATCGGAATACTGATTAACTTCTTAATGGCGTCTTCCTTACCCTTACGTATAGCCTCAGGGATTTCAGTTGCCTTTCCAAGTCCGGCGCCTACTTTACCGTTCCTGTCGCCTACAACAACTAGTGCTGTAAAACGCATATTACGTCCGCCCTTTACAACCTTGGTTACACGCTTTATTGATACCACTTTATCTTCTAAATCTGGTTGATTTGTATCAACAATTGAACGTTTCATGTGTTTTCCTCCTTACCTAGAATTCCAGACCAGCTTCACGAGCTGAGTCTGCCAACGCTTTGATCTTTCCGTGATATATGAAACCGCCTCTATCAAAGACAACAGTATTAATCCCTTTTTCCAGTGCCTTCTTAGCAATAACAGTACCTAAGTATGCTGCTGCGGCAATATCGTTGGTTTTCTCGAGCTCTGCTTTTACGTCTTTATCTAGTGTGGAAACTGCTACTAAAGTATTGCCAGCTGCATCATCAATAACCTGTGCATATATATGGCTGTTACTTCTAAATACTGCCAAACGCGGTCTCTCAGGAGTACCTGTGAAACGGTTACGGATTTTTCTATGTTTTTTTCTTCTAATATCTGTTTTTGATACTTTATTAACCATGTTCTTTCACTCCTCCTTTATTTCTTACCGGTCTTACCAACCTTGCGTCTGATAACCTCGTCAGCGTACTTAATACCCTTGCCCTTATAAGGCTCTGGTGGTCTTTTAGCTCTGATTTCAGCGGCGTATTGGCCAACCTTTTCTTTATCTATACCTGTAATAGTTATTTTATTTTGTCCATCCATTATTGACTCGATTCCATCAGGATCAGTCATAACTACTGGATGAGAATAACCAATTGTCAGTGTTAATTCCTTGCCAGCTTTAGCTGCCCTATAACCAACACCATTGATTTCAAGTTTCTTTTGATATCCATCAACAACACCTACTACCATATTGGAAACCAGTGTTCTTGTAAGTCCATGTAGGGACTTCATTTTCTTTAAATCGTTAGGTCTGGATACAGTAATTTCTGCTCCCTCTACCTTAATAACCATCTCGGAAGGTAACACTCTTTCTAATGTTCCCTTAGGCCCTTTAACGGTCACTTTATTATTTTCTGCAATATCTACAGTTACACCTGCAGGTATAGCGATAGGCATTTTCCCTATACGTGACATGCCCGCACCTCCTATAATTTTTGGATTTTATCTATCTTAGATACGTTCTTGCTTTTGTATCACTACATGAAACTCATGTAGTATCTACCATACCAAAAGCATGCGTTCGGTCTATATGTTCTGGTAGTATTGGACTACCATACGAACGCTAGTACCTCTCCGCCTACGTTCTGTTCTCTTGCTTCCCTATCGGTAAGCAGACCTTTATTTGTTGAAATAATAGCTGTTCCTAAACCACCAAGAACCTTTGGTAGCTGCTCCCTGTTAGCATAAACACGAAGACCCGGTTTTGATATTCTCTTTAGGCCAGTAATAATCTTTACATTTTTATCTTTACCATACTTTAATGTAATATGGATTGTTTTGAAGCTTCCAACCTCTTCAACTTCATACTTTCTGATATATCCTTCCTTTAAAAGGATATCTGCGATGGCAATTTTCATCTTAGAAGCAGGTATATCAACTGTATCATGTTTTGCAGTATTTGCATTACGAATTCTTGTAAGCATATCTGCAATGGGATCAC
>CAZMYP010000155.1:0-2663 GCA_964570535.1 uncultured Herbinix sp. | reverse complement strand
ATCCTCAGCAAACTCGCCATAGCATCCAAACAGACTGGTACCGATGGATCCTTTAGAAAAAACAAAAGTATCATCTTTATTCCATTCCGGAGGCCACTCCTTGAGAATCCGATTGTATCCGAAAACAGCGTAAAGTCTTGGACGAACCATTTCGCGACCAGACACACACGATCCCCATCCTAATATGTAGAACAAAGGTAATACAACACTCCACTTCGGCAAAACCGTTTTCCCAAATACCAAATACCATGACAACGGAAAAATCAACACCATAAGCATGTGCAAAGGCAGAGAAAACCGGCTGGTTATGGGATCTGTCCATGAACCCCAAAAAACCGACAAGGCCATAATCGTATTAGCAAGCACAATCGCCATAATCAACACAAGGATCCATTGAACCTTAACACGACCTCCATCAACTTCCCGAATTCTGCGAAATATAAGACCCCACAACAACAACAGAATTCCCAACACACCCAACACTGATAAAAACGGTGAATTTGAGAACTTTCCGGTTACATCGAAAAGATATACCCCGGCGGCCTTAATGTTTACCAAATAGTGATTCATTCCAAAAAACGAATCCCTATCAGTTTGAAAAAAACGGTCGCTTGAATAAAAAACGCGATTACTCATCAATGGAAAGAGCAACAACAAGGGACTAATAGACGCGAAAGGAGTCAGATGAATACTACGCGTATCGAATACTTTTACTACCACTAGAACGACTGGAATCACTGTATACAAAATCGATTCATATCGACAGTTTGCAAGAATCAGACTGGACACAATCATAAGATCTAACCCCCGCCATCCTCCCGACCGGAGAAAATACAATCCACTCATGATAAGAACCAGAATCCAGCAGAGATTCATAATCTCATATCCCGCCGATGTTGAGCTCAGTCCAAGCAAAGGAAGTCCGACAAGAGAAAGCTGGGAAAACACGCCCCATCGTCGTCCAGCAATAGACGACACAAAACAATGCAGGATCAAAAACATAGCATATGTCAGAACAAAATTTAGAAAAAACACATTATCCGGAGAATAACCGACAACGCCATGTACAATGGATAAAATAAAAGGGAAAAAAGCCGGACGCTTATCAACCGTTGACTTGAGATGAATACTCACTCCATTTGGACCACGGGTGAACACTGAGTGCGTAGCCTTCGCACCAAAATGCAGATTCAAGGCAGTGGAATTCAACACATATTCATCCAACAGGATGCGGTATTCCATCTTTGAATGCACCAACGTCCACAATGAACACATCAATGCGATCAATACACCCATCCATTCCCGTCGTAAAACCATCATCGAAACGGGACGGTATTTCAATTCTGTGCGAAAAAACCAAACAAACAGCAAGCATAGAGTGAGCATTCCCCAATAACTAAAATGCCTAACTCCTTGAATCGAGTCATTGGTGGAAAAAAACACAAATGGAAGACTCAAAACAAGAATGACAGATACAAATCCAATCAATACATACAGCAACTGCTTACGATTCATGAATATAAATGATCTTTCTTTCATTTTTCTGAATTATCCGGGAGTATCAAATCGGGACCGAGAAGCAAATTGTTCATATAATCAACCAGCTCCCTTATTGACAATCCAGGCTCTGGAAAAGACTGAGGAAGGTCATTTTCCCTTGATTCGCAACCTGGAACAGGATCTGCAATTCCGACTATCCGACTCACCCTAACAACAAGAGAATCCTTTATCGCACGTTCGAACACGGGCTCCATTAGAAATCTCGATGATGCCATTACTGATTCCGAACTAAATAATTGGTCGGAAACAAACTCTCCAACATACACATTCCGAAAATATCTAATCCGCATCAACAACTCAATACGCTCTGGAATTCGATTGGCATAGCTCGTTGGCATAGCTGACCAACCTCTAACAATTGCACCTGAATGACCCACACCAATGTATAACGCATCTTTTTTTTCCAATGTGGACTCCAACGCTTTTTCCAGATAACGCATGCCAATACTTTCTGAATCCTTGATTCGATATGGCGCCCCCCAGGAGTTCCAGGAACCATTGATCATGACGGCCATTATCACAGGAATCAACAGCAGGGTTTTTGGAAACGCGGCAATCATGAAACCGAAGCGCATAATATAAGAGGGCAGCAGTAACGCAATTAGATAGAAAGGGATAGATGCACCTACCTCACGCGGATCTGTCCATCCATGATCAACAACAAACATGGAACCAACAGCAGAAAATCCCATGATCGTAACAAATCCAAGCATCAACCATTCATAAACAACCGCTTCCTGTTTCCTTTTTCTGTCTCTCGCCAAATGCACAATCAAAAACACCAGACTCACCAGTCCAACTGCAGAAAGAAACGGTGAGTTTCCAAGAGCGCGACTGGTATCAAAAAGAAAGAAAGCAGACTCACCAAAACGGATGATAGCCGATGAGAGACTGTGAATTGAAACTGGTCCCGCAACCATGCTCCAGAGAGCAGCGGGATATAGCCAAAAAATCGAAGAGAACCACAATACCCTCGATCGAACGTTCCCAGAATCTGTCATGCACCTCATTGCGGCATACAAAAACAGACTCCAAAATGACCCTATTGGACTCGAGCATGCAAGAAGGAATCCAATCATGATTAGCACTACGCGAGGCCGGAT
>CAZMYP010000154.1:0-2750 GCA_964570535.1 uncultured Herbinix sp. | reverse complement strand
GCTGTCGGTGCTGCAGCTGAACCCACGGCGCGTGAGTAAACAGTTTGATAACGCTCCTGATCCTGAAGTTCTGCCTTAATATAAGGAGGTAATGGCATTTTGCCAAGCCGTTCCAAAACTTCAAGAAAAATCCTAAGAAGTATTCTAGTGGAAAATGGCCATGAGGTTATTGGAGAGGCAATAAACGGGGAAGATGCAACACATAAATATGCAGAGCTTCAGCCAGATATTACCACCATGGACATCACTATGCCAATAATGGATGGAATAGAAGCATTAAGGAAGATTATAGATTTTGATAAGGATGCAAAGGTAGTTATGGTGACTGCTGCCGGCCAAAAAACCAAGATGGTTGACGCCATCAAATATGGAGCGGCTGAATTTTTAACAAAACCCTTCGAGGCAACACAAATTATTGAAATCATAGAAAAAGTTATAGGCTAAGTATCTTCACAAATATATTATATACATAATTTGAGGTTGTTAGGATAAATCCCTAACAACCTCTTTTTTCAGTACATTATTCGGTACCTTATTCGGTACCAGGCACTGTGAACTTTTTGTGAACGGTACCAGGCACTGTGAACTTTTTGTGAACTATTGAATTGGCATGATAACAGCCGCAACTATATATACAACTAGTCCAAATCCAAAAACTCCAAATAGCACCCATAATAAGCGTACTATTGTAGGGTCAATATTAATATACTCTGCTACACCCTGGCAAACACCACAAATCATCTTATTTGTAGAAGAACGATAAAGCTTTTTTGGCTCCATGTAAACCCTCCTTTCCTAATATGTTTTGCTATCATCTAGTATTCATTAAAATCCATAGTAACATTTCCTACATCTACATTTATCAAAAAGCTTCCTTTGTTCCTAGTACTGTTATTCTTAATTCTTTTATTATTATATGTTCTATTATTAATAATAACATTTCCTAAATCAGAATCAATATCAAATGAGTAAAAATCCATATTATCTTCTAGATCTAGTCTAATTATACCGACTTCACAGCCGATTTCATTATCCCCAGTTACAGCTCCCTCTATAAATACAGCCCCAACATCGCATCCCACTTTGATATTCTTGATATCAGCCCCTTTAAGATTAATATTGCCTGCATCTACAAAGTAGGTAGATTCCTCTTCTATAACAATGCCATCTATCTCTAGTGAACCCGCTTTCACAGTAAAGCTTCCTTTATCTGAAGAAAGGTTTTTAGCCTTCAATCTTCCAGCATCAATGAAAACCTTAATATTTTCACTGTGAAATCCCTTGGGAACCGTAATCCTTATACTTGGACTTCTATACACACCTATTCCAAATGAAATTGGTATTTTATATCCAAACAAATCAAAAGAACTGTTTGTTTGCTTGATAACCCACACTCCATCTGACACATAGGTTTCAAGACTATCCTCGTCATATAAATTCTCTGCCTCAACCATAAATTCCTTGCCTTCAGTTATGGTAATTTCACCAAAATCTATTCGGATATCCAACTCTCTCACATCTCCAACCATGTTCTCCTGTGAAAATGCAGATATATGTTGTGGTGTGGGTCTTATAACTGATGCAATAATTAACAGTCCTATTCCCAAACCAAGTGAAATCAACCCTATACTTAAGCAAATCCTAGTAAATACCTTCATGCACTCACACCCCTTGTCTTTAGAGGAAGTCTGCAGATATATACAATTCCCCTAACAATTGCAGGAAGCACCCTCTTACATAATACAGTGCTCAACAATATAAATAATATTCCCAAGCCAATCAGAACCAGTCCGCCTCCACAAAGACTAACTCCTACAAAAGGTATTGAAAGCTTTACAAGTCCAACAAATATCATTGCTACTCCCGATGGAATCATTACGATACCAGCAATACCAAATGCAAATAATAATGAAAATATAGTAACAATAACAGCTATAGCTATACCAAATATTGAAAAGAAGACAGGGATTCCTACAGGAATAGCAAATATACATATCAAAATAATAAGCGCTATTTTATTATTGTTAGTTCCATTAGTGTTGGTACTATTAGTGTTATTAGTATAATTGTTATTAGCATATGTGTTGTTAGAATATGTCCTGTTTTGCTGCCCATTACTTTTCTGTTGCTTCTCCTCACCTGGCTTAACCACTTCATATTTTTTATCTTCATAAACGGTATCCTTATATCCCTTTTCTGTAAAGATTCCCCGCTCCTGATTATTGCTTCCCTCAGCCTTAAGGTCCGCTTTAATGATGCTAGCTATTCTTTCAGGTGTTCCAAGCTCGCTAATAATTTGATCAACATTTTCTTCTCCTGCATCATCAAAATAATCGCTATAATATTTCATAGCCTCATTTCTCTCCTCAATAGGGATATCCGTCAGCAAAGCTTCTAAATTCCTCATAAAATCAAACCTTGACATCTATTTCACTCCTTCAAAAATATAATTTATTTTCTTATAATAGATAATCCATTCCTCTAGATATAATCTAAGCTGTGCCATCCCAGTGTCAGTAATTTTGTAGTATCTTCTATTCCGTCCTCCATATTCCATATCATATGTTTCCAGACAGCCATCCTTTAGTAGCCTTCTTAGCACAGGGTATAAGGTTGATTCTGAAACTTCGATTGCCTTTCGGACCTCCTGCGTCAGGTTATATCCATAAGTACCTTCCGGTTCCTTAGAAACTATAGCAAGTACGATAGCATCCAGTAGTGCCGAACCGGTATTAAATACCATTCCATCC
>CAZMYP010000153.1:0-2766 GCA_964570535.1 uncultured Herbinix sp. | reverse complement strand
GTTCTGAATAGTTACTAATAATATTCTAATGGATTATATAAAAACTGTATTATATGTGGTAATATGTGGAATGCTATAGATATAAATCCATCGTTTGTCATGATAGCAAGCTATTTGGAGGGTTTCATATGATACAATGGGCGACAAGCTTATATATTGGAGATAAGTTAAAAAAAAAGAAAAGCAAAGCCATAACTTCAATTAATGACAGAAGAGTGACCTTTGGTGTTTATTGTATTGCTTTTTCATCCCAGCCCACTAATCTTTTTGATATTATGGATGCAAATGAACTTTTGTTTCCTCATTATCGAAAATCTAATATAAGGATTGTGGGACTGGCAAATGGTAAAGAGGAAGCAATTAATCTAGTTCATGACATGCTTATGGAGGTATATCATAATACAGGAAGCTTTGATGTAAGAGAGTATTTTACATAAGAAACTTTTAGAATAATTGCAATGTTATTATAGAATAGGCGGTTGATAGGTAGACAATGCTATCCGTAATCTTAACAATATTAAAAATAATAGGAATTATTATATTGGCATTGCTAGCTTTAATTTTGCTAATTATTTTGTGTGTCTTGTTTATTCCTATCCGATATAAGCTTAAGATAGAACATGGTGATGCATTTATATTGGACGGTGGAATTAGCTGGTTTTTTCATATAATTCATGCTAAGGTTAATAAATCAGATAATAATAGTAGAATTTGGGTAAGAGTTTTTGGATTCTTGGTCTATGACAGCTTAAGAACACCTAAGCCAAGAAATGAAAAGATACATAGGATAAAGAAAACCAACAACAGTAATAAAACCGCCAGCAGTAATAAAACCACTAGCAGTAATAAAACCACAAGCAGTAATCAAATGGATAGTAGGCAAGAAGATAATAAATCCCAAGCCCCAGCTCTTAGTAGTGAACATAATATAGAAAACCCTAGTATACATGAAAAGGAAACAGAGAATAATGAAGTAAAAGCGGATAGTATATTTATCAGGGCATATAAAAAAATCAAGGCTAAACTCATAGGAATCCTTCAAGGAATAAAGAATAAAATCAATGCCTTGATACAAAAACTTCTAAGTATTAAGAAAAAAACAAGCTTGATAATTGATTTTATTAATAATGATGTAAATAAAGAGGGCTTTAAATACACTTATTTAAGTCTTAAGAAACTGATTAAGCATATTTTACCAAGGAAGCTTAAATCCAGACTGATATTTGGAACTGGTGATCCTTCTACCACCGGAAAAGCACTTGGAGTATTTGGATTCTTATATGGCATTTATGGTGACAATCTTCAGATTACCCCTAATTTTGAAGAAAAGGTATTCGAAGGTAATCATTATGTAAGAGGTAGAATAAGAACCTGGACAATACTAATAATAGTTATAAAGCTATTATTGGACAAAAGGTTTAAGGAATTAAAGATGAATTATCAACAATTAAAGGAGGCGTTATGATGTCTGAGAATAATTTCAATGCAACTGTAGAATCATTATTTAAAGGAATGGATAGTTTTTTATCAACTAAAACTGTGGTTGGGGAAGCGGTTAAATTTGACGACGGAACAATTGTTTTACCATTAGTAGAGGTTAGCTTTGGTGTAGGTGCAGGGGCATTTGCAGGAGATAAGAAAAACAATGCAGGTGGAGGACTTGGTGGAAAGATTACTCCTAATTCTGTATTAGTAATACAGAATGGTTCATCCAAGATTGTTAATATCAATGAGAAGGATAGTGTAAGTAAAATACTTGATATGGTTCCAGATGTAATTAATAAGTTTACTAAGAACTCCAAGAAAAAGAGTGATATTGATTTAGAAGATGAAATAAAAGAAGCTATGGATAACAACTCCAGCAAATTGTAATGTCTTTTTAACTCTATCAATATCACCAGGATTATCACTAAGAAGAAAAAATTACTTGCATTATAACTAATATTCTGATAAAATAAATTTGTTTGTAAGGCCATATGGGTCTAAATATTACACCTAAGGAGGTGCTTCAGATGGCAAAATGTGCAGTATGTGATAAAGGTGCTCACTTTGGAATTGCTGTGAGTCATTCTCATAGAAGATCAAATAAGATGTGGAAATCCAATATTAAGTCTGTAAAGGTTAAGGTTAACGGTGCAGCAAGAAAAATGTATGTTTGTACTTCCTGTCTTAGATCCGGTAAAGTAGAACGCGCATAAATAAAAACTTGGGTGTCAGGGGGATCTTGGCACCCGATTTTTTCGTTACTGTAATTTTATAGGATACATTACTATTTTATCACTAATTACAGAACAAGTTATATCCAAGTATTAAACATAGAATTATAATACATATAGCTAATATACCATTAGTAATGAAAAGCATGATTGTCATGCCAATGGCAATCCAAAACAAAATAAAACCTATCATTCTCTTCATTTTAGTCACTTCCATTCAATGATTATAGTATTATATAATATGCAGAGAACCAAAATGTTATCTCATATCTGTGAAAAGTAATAAAATGGATTGATAGGGATATTATATAGCACACAGTTATTATGTCATGATTGGACTAAAATTGGCTATACTATCAATAAAGAGTGCAAGTTTGTGTCGGTGCTGCGTACACATTCTTGATAATATTAGTATATTGAAGTATATAGCAGCGCAGAAATGGAGGTTAATATGAAAGGACATATGAATACAGATATCGGTGAGATATTGATAGACAATGAAGTGTTGGCACAATATGCCGGAGCTTCTGCTGTAGAGTGTTTTGGTGTT
>CAZMYP010000152.1:0-2782 GCA_964570535.1 uncultured Herbinix sp. | reverse complement strand
GTGGAATATAAATAGAATGTATCAGATTGCGGAAAAAATTGCAAGTAGTAATATTATATTATTTACTTATATATGTTGACTTTAATAAATAATATCTTAAAATTAATAGGTGGGTATTAGGATGCCTGTTTTATTATAAGAGATATACCTTTCTGATAAATTCTGGAGGAAGCTAATGACTGATAAACAAAGGGTAATTAAAATATCTGTACGAAATCTTGTGGAATTTATTATGCAATCTGGGGATTTAGATAATACCCATAGTGGGAAAAACGAAGTAGAAGCTATGCAGGCGGGAAGCCGTATACATAGGAAACTTCAGAAGATGATGGGAGCAAACTACACTCCTGAGGTTCCCCTTAGTATAACTGTTCCAGTAAACTATGATAATATATCATTTGATTTGACTGTTGATGGTAGGGCAGATGGTGTACTTGTAAATAATTTAGTTAAGGATGATGATTTCTCTGTTCTTATATTTGAAGAAGATAAAATTGACAAACCAGAGATAATTATCGATGAAATAAAGGGGGTCTTTAGGGACCTAGACCATTTGACCGAGCCGATGGGTGTTCATAGAGCTCAGGTAATGTGCTATGCCTATATATACGCAATCAAGTATAGTTATGATAAAATAGGAATACGTCTGACCTATTGTAACCTAGAAACTGAGATCCTTAAGTATTTTGAGGAAAGCTTTACTACCCCTCAGCTAGATATTTGGTTTAGTGATTTGATAAATGAATACGCTAAGTGGGCTGTTTGGCAGATGAAATGGAATACAAAAAGGGATGAAGAAATCAAAAAGCTTGATTTTCCATTTTTATATAGAGAAGGCCAAAAGGATCTGGTAACGGGAGCTTATAAGACAATCCTAAGAAAGAAAAAGCTGTTTATCGAAGCACCTACAGGAGTTGGAAAGACTATATCCACTGTATTTCCAACAGTAAAGG
This sequence comes from uncultured Herbinix sp., assembly GCA_964570535.1. Lineage (GTDB taxonomy): Bacteria > Bacillota > Clostridia > Lachnospirales > Lachnospiraceae > Mobilitalea. The sequence continues at coordinate 1,829 of CAZMYP010000152.1, read as the reverse complement.
CAATGGGAGAGGGTATTGTAAATAAGATTTTTTATCTTACAGCAAAGACGATTACCAGGACAGTAGCGGAAGAGACATTTCATTTATTGATGGAGTATGGGCTGAATATGAAGGTAGCCACCATAACAGCTAAGGAGAAGATATGTATCTTGGATAAGCCTAACTGTAATCCCATATCATGTCCCAGAGCTAAGGGGCATTTTGATAGGGTTAATGATGCGGTTTATGAGCTGTTAATTTGTGAAAATGAAATTTCTAGAGATCTGATACTTAGTTATAGTGAAAAGCATAATGTTTGTCCCTTTGAAATGTGCTTGGATGTAACTCGATGGTCAGATGCTATTATTTGCGACTATAATTATGTATTTGACCCTAATGTATTTCTTAGAAGGTTTTTTATGAATGATAAGCAGGAGGATTATGTGTTTCTAATTGATGAGGCTCATAATCTTGTGGATAGGGCAAGGGAAATGTATAGTGCCCTTCTATACAAGGATGATTTTCTTATAGTAAAGCGTATTATTAAGGATAAAAACATTGGTATGACCAGGCTTTTGGACAAATGTAATAAGGAGTTTCTAAGGCTTAGGAGAGAATGCGATGATTTTGAGGTTGTTCAGGATATAGACTGTTTATATATGCAGCTTATGGGGCTGATGACGCAGTACGAGTCCTTCCTACAGGAATATACTGGAGATGAGGGCAGAGAAGAGCTTATAAAGCTCTATATGGATATTCGACACTTCATTAATATATATGAAAATCTTGATGATGATTATACTATTTATACGGATTATGATGGGGGAGACAGCTTTAGGATTAAGCTTCAATGTATGGACCCTTCAAGAAATTTATTAAAAGCCTATGAAAAAGGTAGAAGTGCTATTTTATTTTCTGCGACACTGCTTCCCATCCGGTATTATATGGAGCAGCTAGGGGGGAAAAAGGAGGATTATGCTGTATATGCCCCGTCTTCATTTAGTAAGGACAAGCGGCTTATAATGATAGGCTCAGATGTTAGCACAAAATATTCCCGTAGAAACAAGCGAGAATATGGTAGGATTTTAGAATACATTAAAGATTTTACAGGGACAAAAACTGGAAACTACCTAGTGTTTTTCCCCTCCTATCAAATGATGCAATCAATAGCTGATATTGCAGGGGATGAGATAGATGGATTGGTAATTCAAAGTAGCAATATGACTGAAGAGGAAAGAGAGCTATTTCTTGAGGAATTCGTAGAGCACCCTAAGGTAAGTAGAATTGGATTCTGTGTAATGGGAGGGATCTTTAGCGAAGGAATAGATTTGAAAAACAATAGACTTATTGGAGCAGTTATAGTTGGAACAGGCCTTCCCATGGTATGCAATGAAAGGGAGCTGTTTCGAGGATATTTTGATGGAAAGAATGGCAACGGTTTTGATTATGCCTATCTATATCAGGGTATGAACAAGGTCCTACAATCAGCCGGAAGAGTAATACGGACAAATGAGGACCGTGGGGCAATTCTATTATTGGATGAAAGGTTTCAAAATCAACAGTACTATCAGCTCTTTCCTAAGGAATGGTTTCCCTATGAAGTAGTTAGCCTAAGAAATATGAGCAAAATGCTCATGGATTTCTGGAATAATAGTCTCGATTAGATTCTAAAAATGTAGTGTGTTGTTTGAATACCTATTGGCAGAATCCTTTATCAAAAAGGGACTGCCTGATATGACATAATAGATAGTATTGATTAGGTGGAATAATAGGGCACCAACAATTCCTCCAATTAAGGCATAAATAACATCGTCAAGATCAAATCTACCAGGTATAATATAGTATTGAAG
>CAZMYP010000151.1:0-2863 GCA_964570535.1 uncultured Herbinix sp. | reverse complement strand
CGGCAGCTTTCCAAGCGCGGCGGCACACTGTTCTGTGAAAATGCCGGTCAGCGCGTGATGATCTCCGGCAACGCCGTTCTGTACTCCGTGGGTCAGATCAAAGTTTAAGTCCCCGAAAAGGAGGCATTTTTATGAAAAAGGGTACAGTAAAATGGTTTAATGCAAAAAAGGGGTTTGGATTTTTATCTGATGAGGAAGGAAATGATGTATTTGTACATTTTTCTGCTCTTCTTATGGATGGTTTCAAGGTTCTCGAAGAGGGCGACAGTGTTGAATTTGATGTAATTGATGGCGAAAAGGGCCCTCAGGCTGCTAATGTTAGCAGGTTATAATCAGGAATCCTAAGTATAATTTTTATATATATGGCATCATATTTTAAAAGTTATCGTGTAAGATGGTTGTAACAAATAAAGAGCTTTTCCAATATAGCTAAATGGCTAGTTGGTAAGGCTTTTTTTATAGCGCAATTTCTAATATTTCTTATAACAACCTTTTATCAATGAATACAAAACAAAAAGTTGCAAACCTTTATAAAGTGTACTATAATTCCTATGATATTTGACTTAAGAAGTTAAGGAGAGGTCTATGAAAAAGATAAATGGCTTTAAAAAGTCAGACATAGTTATAGGTTTGGTGTTTACCCTATTATTTATATCTCTAGGGGTTATATTTACAATCAATTTTAGGCCGCTATATTACTTAGATATAAAACTCCTAAGCATTCCAGAAATCTCAGGATACCCAAGGGATGAAATTATCGCTAATTATAATGCATTAATTGATTATTCATCTCCTTTTTTTAGGGGCAGCCTTTCATTTCCCACCCTAATTTCTTCTCCCTCAGGTATTCAGCATTTTAAAGAGGTCAAGGATATTTTTGTGCTGTTCTATGGTCTTGCTGGCTTTTCCTTAATAGCTGCTGTGACAATTATAATATATAAATCAAGAAAAAAAGATATCAGCTATCTGGCAGCTGCCTCCTTATCCACAATTATATTACCTATAATAGTAGGGTTATTAATAGCTATAGATTTTGATGCTGCATTTTCATTATTTCACAAATTGTTTTTCAAAAATGATTATTGGCTCTTTGATCCCGCAACTGACCCGGTAATTACCATATTACCGGACACCTTTTTTCTTCACTGCGCTTTGCTAATCATTATCTTCATACTTATTTGCAGCTTGATTTCATTTCTTCTATACAGACACCTAAAAGGCTGGTATAGAAGTGATTATAATAAGCAAAGTGCCCAGCTATAGTATTATTTATTATGTGTTTTTTATTGATTATAGAAAAATATATGATTATAATATAAGTACTATAAATTGTTTTCACTTGTTAAATATAATTATAAAGAAATGGAGAATTTTATGAGAAAGACTAAAATCATTTGCACCTTGGGTCCTTCTACGGACAACGAAAGTATTATGAAGGAATTAATTCTTAATGGTATGGATGTCGCCAGATTTAATTTTTCCCATGCAAATCATGAGGAACACTTGGGACGTTTTAAAAAAATAGAAAAGCTTAGAGAAGAGCTAAAGATTCCTGTAGCCACTCTTATGGATACAAAAGGTCCGGAAATTCGTATTGGCTCCTTTAAGGATGATAAAAAAGTCCTTCTTAAAGCTAATCAACTATTTACACTAACTACCAAGGAAGTTGAGGGTGATAATACTCAGGTTTCAATTAGTTATCCCAGCCTAATCTATGATGTAGATCCTGGGGTGAAGATATTAATTGATGATGGCCTTGTTGAAATGACTGTAATTGATGTTACAGCAACGGATATAATCTGTAAGGTCAAGAACAATGGTTATATATCAAATAGAAAAGGGGTTAATATCCCAGGTGTTCATTTATCAATGCCTTATATTAGCGACAAGGATCGAGCTGATATACTATTTGCCATTGAGCATAAGTTTGACTTTATAGCAGCATCCTTTGTAAGAACTGCTGAGGATGTCCTTGAAATTCGTAAAATGTTAAATAAGCATCACTCACAAGCTAAATTAATTGCTAAAATCGAAAATCTTCAAGGTGTACACAATATAGATGAGATTATTAAAGAGTCAGATGGCATTATGATTGCCCGTGGTGATATGGGAGTAGAGATTCCTTATGAGGAGTTACCTGCTATGCAAAAGAAGATAATCAGGAAGGTATATAACAGTGGTAAGCAGGTTATAACCGCTACCCAGATGTTAGATTCCATGATTAAGAACCCCAGACCTACAAGAGCTGAAATAACTGACGTTGCCAATGCTATATATGATGGTACCAGTGCAATTATGCTATCTGGTGAAACCGCCGCCGGAGATTATCCTTTGGATTCTTTACGAGCAATGGTGAAGATCACTCTTCGTACAGAGGCAGATATTGACTATATCAAACGCTTTAGTCAAAGAGAATATCTTGCTAATCCTGATATTACCGACGCTATTTCCAGATCTACAGTTACTACTGCCCATGATTTAAATGCCAAAATGATTGTTACAGTTACCACCTCAGGCAAAACTGCTAGGATGATTTCTCGTTTCCGCCCTCAATGTGATATTATGGGATGCACCACAGATCCTGTTATATGCAGACAGCTTAATATGGCTTGGGGAATCACACCACTTCTTATTGCAGTGGAGCATGATACCTTTGAATTATTTGATCACGCCCTACAATCTATAGAGAAGGCCGGTTATATTAAGAAGGGCGAGCTTGCAGTTATGACTGCAGGAGTTCCTCTTGGTATATCAGGAACTACTAATATTATAAAAGTACAGACTGCTGGAATCGATTAATAATATTGATAAATACAAAGCGCGCGAGTGCGCATCCTTGCGGAGCATTTGTTATATAATAGGA
>CAZMYP010000150.1:0-2904 GCA_964570535.1 uncultured Herbinix sp. | reverse complement strand
CTTTCGTCCGGCAGCTTCCTTAATCTCATCTCTTATGTTGTGTGGCTTTCTTACAATACTACGGAAGATACAACCGGCAATCTCCATAGGTGACAAGGATAATAGTACTAAGAAACCAGTAATCATACCCATACATGCAATTAATAACATTAGATTCATTCTAGTTTTTCCTCCCTTCGCTTCATTCTAGTTATCATTTCAAGGGGCATCCCATTTTCTAATAACCGTTTGGAAAGGCTCTGAGATATACTTGATGTTTGCTGGTGATATCCCTCGATGATAAATATACCCTCCTCATCCGTACGATTTTCAGTAATGATATATTGAAAAAGGGTTCTGTAATGTCTTGTTCCATCAGCTAAAATCTCACACTCCATAATCTCCATCATCTTTCTTTGCTTATCTTCAAGCTGTTTACAGAATACAATTATAGGATATGCCTCTGTTACATAGCCCATCAATGTCTCATCTGACATATCAACAGCACGTTTACATAAGGAGACCATTCTACGGTAGGTGGCTTCACAGGAATTGGCATGAATTGTAGTAAGTACTGCAATACCTGTTCTAGCTGCTTCCTGTGCTGCATTTGCTTCCGCTCCCCTCATTTCTCCAACCACTGCAATATCTGGATTAAATCGAAGTGCCATATCAAGAAGCATAATCTGATCCACCTTCTGCTTCTCGTTCTCACTATCCCGGGTAATGGTATGGATGACAGAATTCACAACTTTCCCATCTTCAAATCTAGTTAAATCAAGCTCTCGTGATCCATTTTCAATAGTGTAGATTCTCTTGTTATTTGGAATGGTGGTTAGTAGCCAGCCAAGGATCGTTGTCTTGCCAGAACTAGTTGCCCCTGCCACGCAGACTGAGATACCATATCTGATCATATTTGATAGAAAATCTAGCATTTGTTCCGTGGCCGTCCCACTGTATATGAAATCTTCCTTTTTCATATTTTGTGGATTTACAATACGAATGGATGCTGCAATCCCCACATCCTCATCAACCAATGGTGTTTTCATTACTGCGATTCGTATATTCTTAGATAAATGTCCAAGAACTGCGGGACTTGCATGATCCAGTACAATTCCTGACACATGGAGCATTCTTCGAATTACATTAATCGCATGTTCTGGTGATTCAAAATGTTCCTCCAGCTTTTCACTTCTCCCATCGGAATATTGCACTTCAATGTCCTGCCAGGAATTTATATCAATTTCCTCAATTCCTTTTCCAAAGATATATTTTGTTAGAAAGCCATACTCTGCCATCTCTGTATAAAGTGTATCAATGAGCTCTTGTCCTTCCATCCCTTTGACTGCTATCTTTTTATCTACGATATATTTATAGATATAGCGTTTCATCTGTTCTTTAGAGTCTTCCATCTCCTGATTCGTTATAAGTTCGGAATAATTTGCTGAGATATATTCTTGTACTTCTTTTAAGACAACCTGAAAATCCTTCTTTTCAGATTCTGTAGAGAATAATAATGGCTGTGTGTAATACTCTGAAAGATTGTTCGGCGTAACATCTTGTCTGGCTGTAATATTCATCAGTTCTTCCATTCGTTTATCCATAAATCCGTTTTCCCTTTCCACTGACTTATGTTCACTCTCTGTATTCCTGAATAATCTTATCTTTTTTAACATCCGAACACCTCCTTTGCTATCTTTTCTATTTCCTTACGAAATGCTCTGCTGTTTTTTAAATTCAGATTAGCAAGTAGATCTCCTTCAAGATACTGTTCCTCTATTTCTTCTGAATAGGGTAGTTGATAGTCAATATTGCCTAACGCCCCAGCAATATGCTCTATCCCATGGTTTGACTTAACATTTGATAACACTTTATACTGTTTGCTTGAATTCAATTTATTGTTGTATAACAGCTTTAATTGACTAGAAAGATAACTAATAGACTTCAAATCACAGTTGGATAACCGTAACAGCGAATCGCACTCCATAATGGAAACCGCAGATAAAATGTCATTTGCAATATAGCTACTACAGTCAATAATCACATACGGTGCTATCTTACGCAGTGATGCTATAAGTTCCTCTACCTGTACTCTGGAATAAGCGGCATAGGTGTATTCATTTTCTCCCTTTAGCATTCCAATCATCGTGATATGAGCTGTTTTCTTATGTGTGATCATATTATTTATGATTATTTGCTCCGTTACATGGGCGGAGGATAGAATACTACCAAGTGACCCATAAGGTCTATTTGAGCCTTTTTGGCATTCCAAAGAGGAAGTGGAACAGATACACGGAAGCATGGGTGCCGTCATATCACATAAAAGCAATATTACATTCTTCTTATGATCTGCTAGGTACTTAGCTAATTTAACTGATACTGTGGTTTTTCCCGAACCTGGGCTACCCCATACAGCTAGGACACCACCCTTTGGAACCGCTTCTACCTTAAGCTTTTCTTCGCGTTTGTGGGTAAAGATAGAGGCTTTCTTAAATTGTAGCATCCTTATTCCTCCTCTCCATTTTCATCTATTGTGCTAGTATCTGAACTAACTTCTGACTGCATTAAAGTGTAGAGTTCAGCTAATACCTTGTCCTGTACATCAAGGAATTCCTTGGCGGTTTTCACTTCTCCTCGATAGACTAGTGATAGGTGACATTCTCCATCCACCTCAAGACTTGCTAAGATATTACCTTGTTCAGGTGTCACAAGTAACGTGGCAGTTGAAGGAAGTTCTTTTTCGTCATTACCACTTTCTTTTTCCTTACCGGTATTCGTATCATAACCGCTAGAAGTGGTAACAGAAATCACCTCTACATATTGAAGTTCCATAGGTATTACCGTAGCACCCTGTTTCTTATAATCTGGAGCTATTACAGATACAATATCTCCACTTTCTAACTTGCCTGAAAGTCCATTTGCAAA
>CAZMYP010000149.1:0-2912 GCA_964570535.1 uncultured Herbinix sp. | reverse complement strand
CTGGGCATATGCTTTATTCTTAGCTCCTTTATCTTAAAGAAGAAAGCAAATAAGTATGTATTGTTGACACAGCTTGGCGAAAATGAATATGCAAAGTGGAGAGGTTTCTACAATTATCTAAACAATGAAGGAATTTTAAAAGATTCCTCTGTATCTGACTATTATATCTGGGAAGATTTCTTAATCTATGCTACTGCCTTCGGCTTATCAGAAAAGGTAGTAAATGCACTTGAGATTAAGCTTCCTACCGAAACAGTGGCTTCCAGCCCCATTTTGAGCGAACGCTATTATCGAACCCGCAGATACCATTATCATACAGGCCGCCGTTTCCGAACCAGTGTACGCGGTAGCTCTTTCTCTGGCAGCGGTTTTAGCGGTGGCGGCTTTGGCTACGGCGGTGGTGGTCGTGGCGGCGGCGGTGGTGGTGGCGGTCACTAATAATAATTTCCACCACTGGTACTCGCGCACCTTCCTGTTGCACTAAGAAGCGCCATCCATTCCCTTCTAGGGTTTGGATGGCTTTTTTATATAAGTATATCCTTCAGTTGTATGGTATCCAGTTTCACTTCCAGTGCACTCTCTACTTCTTTCTTCGAAAAGGTTTGATAAATGGTTTTTGAGATGTATTTTTCAGCCGTTTTCAGAATATATGCATAGTCCTTTATATCATCCGGGAAATAAATGCCACCCTTCTCTTTATTCTTTAGCATCCAACAAACGGCTGCCAGTGCCGACATGGCCACCGGAGTAATAGTAGGTGTTTGCCAGTAAGAATCCTTCTTGTTTTTGTATAAGTAGGTGTCCTCTATTCGATTTCCTACCCAAACAGGCTCAAAATGTTCTCCCATCAGAAGAACACCCACATACTCTGTTCCGGCATCAATCATTTCTTGATACAATATTTCAAAGTCCTCGGGATAAAGATATCCCCGAATGATGGATTTACCTTCTTCTTCGCAATCCGCAGGTTTTAGTGGGTCTACTTCCGGATACTCATTCACCTTAGCGTGACTAAAATATTCCAACGCATAGGAACACGGCTGATATATAAACATCACTGTAGGTCGGTAAACTACCTTTCCATTCTCCTTTACCTCCAGACTTTCTGCGATGGTAATGGTTTCCTCATGAGGCACCAAATATCCTGCAAATTTACCTCCGGGATAGTAGGTGTTACACTTCCTATCAATGGCCATCTTTTTAAACTCTAAATATCCTTTTTCTATATCTAACCGATTACATTCCTCTTCAAAATCTATCCTTTCATGAGTGCCGATACTAATAGTCGCTTCACTGAGCATTTCAAACCAAAAGGAATCCGTACACCAGGTGCTAAATAAAATGTTGTCCTGATAGCTACCCTTCACTTTTTGTAAATCGATATCATTTATATGAATCATTGTAATTCCCAGTTCACGGGCTACTTCATGAAACTTTCCCTGCTTTATCAATTCCTTAAGATGCTTATTCTTCAGAAACTGAGTATTTATGATATATTCAATAGCCGCTTTTGTAAAGTGTGAGACCAGTCCCGGATTATTCCCATGATGTAACACAATAGGATGCTGGTTTGCATTCTCACTATTTTTGTACTTCTCCTTCAGAGCTTTTTTTAACTCATTTTCCTCAAAGATACTATACCAATGGTCTGGCCAGTCTGCTTCCCCGGTATTTAGATACATGATATTATTCTCTGCACACCATTCACAAATATCCCTGGTACCAACTGTATCTGCAAAGTCAATGAGTAAATCCCCTTTATTCAGATACTGTCCAAACACCTCTTTAAAATTTTCTCTAGTTACCTCTGCCACAACAAAGTTTGCAATCATACCACCTAGATTGACAAAGGCATCAAACTCATATTCCTCTCTTGTGATGACATAATAATGATATTCCTTAAAGCGAATCTCCTTGGCTACCTTTTCATAAAAGCTCTTGCCTACTGCTCCAAATCCAAATTGAACAATCTTTCCATCAAAACTAATCAATTTACTGCTCCTTTTTAATATCTTTCCTCCCGAAGTGGCCTATGAATCGTTATCTTCTTTGGCGGTTCATACCCCTTTGTTAGCCAAATCGCTATTTTCTTCTTTTGATAATCATACATAAGCTTTTTTATGTCCCTGGAAAGAGTATCGCTTACAATAATGACCCTACGAATACCGTTCTCCCATAAATACTCTGCAGAGGGAATATCCTGGGGATACACATCCCAACTGTTATCAAAAATAGCTTCCTCCATCTTATATCGATGCAACCGATTCTTATCCGTCAAAAAGGCTGGTAATGCATTCTCCGGTATGTCTATCTTACTTAGCTCATTTGCTCCCATTTGTAAAGCTATGGAAATGACCTGATTATCCGCCGTAGCCCTCGCACCACTTTGTTCTATGGTGCCATTGTAAATAGGTATTGGGCGAAAACCAACCTTTGCTAAGGCAAGGCCTTCTTTTACACTTTCTGCTCCCGGCAAATCCACTAGTATAGCAGCGTCTAAGCAATCCTTATTAAGGTATGTGGCAGGCATTACCGAAAAGCCAGACATACTATATTGTCTGGTACATTCCTGGAGTGCTACAAAAGAAACCGGACGCACCCAGTCGACCCACTTTTTCCCGTAGGGCGCCCAAATTTGAAACAACTCCTTACCTGTCATTTAGCTCACCCTGCCCTTCTATCAAAACCGGAATATCCGCAGCAAAAGAATCAATTCGCCTCGTTTTACTGATCCTAGCATAGTACCCTCCATGCTTTCCGTCAACCGTATAAGAACCTAGGCAAACATGGTACTCTTCTTCGTTCTCGCCAATCAATGGTTTGCTTTGGAACATTTTTTGTGCCAAATACTTTTTCGGATGTTTCTTAATATCCTTCATGATTTTCTCTTACTCATCTCCCACACAAGCTTC
>CAZMYP010000148.1:0-2942 GCA_964570535.1 uncultured Herbinix sp. | reverse complement strand
ATATGCAGATGCTCCACCAATTCCACCTGTAGGATTAATTCTAGTTACATTATAAGTATTAGGTATTTCTACTATTGGAGCACCACGATAAGATTTTAACAAACCAGTTTTTCTTATTTCTTCCATTATTGCTTCTGAAAATTGAACAGTGCCAGCAGTAGTTTGAAATCCAGTAAATGCTTCAAGCTGAGTAATAACAGAGTAATCACCTGATAAAGTTACAGAACCATATCTACGAACAAGTTTTATTGCATCGTCAACAGCAATTTGAGCAATACCAGCATTTACAGCATCTTCGTCGGTTACGTCAAATACATAGCCATAAGCTTCAATACCATCAGCTTTGTAGGCTGCAAGACCTTTTTCTACCATTTCCCGGTTAATGTCGTTGAACACTATTTTTGCACCTGCCTGAGCAAATGCTGATGCCAATGCATAACCAATACCATAGGAACCACCTGTTACCATGGCTATCTTTCCGGATAAATCAAATAATTTCATCTCTTTCTAGTTTTAAATTAGTTATTAGCGAAGTTCAGTAGGTTTACGGAAATCCTGATCTCCATAATCCAGGTTTTCACCTGCCATTCCCCAGATAAAGGTATAATTGCTGGTTGCAGCTGCAGAGTGAATTGACCATTCCGGAGAGATAACTGCCTGGTCACCTACCATCCAGATATGACGGGTTTCAGTAGGTTCACCCATAAAGTGACATACTACTTCACCTTCAGGAACTTCAAAATAAAAGTATGCTTCCATTCTTCGACTATGCGTATGAGCTGGCATAGTGTTCCATACGCTTCCTGTTGCCAGTTCGGTCATTCCCATCTGAAGCTGACAAGTTTGAATTACTTCACGTACCAACATTTTGTTAATGTTACGATGGTTGGCAGTCTCCAGAGAACCCAGTTCCATTACTAAAGCATCTGCTTTGGTTACTTTGCGGTCAGGGTAATTACGGTGTGCAGGAGCTGAATTAAAATAAAACTTAGCAGGTTTTGCGGCTTCGTTACTACTAAACTCAACTGTGCGGTTTCCGGCACCCAGGTAAAGCGCTTCTTTGTAATTCAGCTCAAATATTTCACCATCTACTTTAACTTTACCTGCTGCTCCTACATTATATATTCCGATTTCCCGGCGAGACAGGAAAAAATCTGATTTCAAAGGGTCAATGGATTCCAGTTGTAATGTTTCATTCACCGGCATAGCTCCACCTACAATTAACCGATCGTACATGGTATAAACCATGTTAACTTCATCTTTGCTGAAGATTTGTTCAATCAGGTGTTCTTTACGTAATCGACTGGTGTCGTACCTTTTAGCATCTTCCGGATGAGATGCATACCTTAATTCATAATTTGTTTTCATTACTTCAACGTTTTTATGTTTATTGGCAAAGATAGCAAATATTTACATAAATTGGTTTACCAATTTACAAAAAAGGACTATTTTTCATATCTTTGTTTCATGTTAACAGAATTTCTTGCTTCCAGGATAATCCAGGAATTACCTTTTACACCAACTGATCAACAGTCAGAACTGATACGTGAGTTAGCCGAATACCTGGCTCTTGCGGATACTGAGAAAGTGTTTTTATTACGAGGTTATGCAGGGACGGGTAAGACATCTGTTGTCAGTGGTTTAGTGAAAGCCCTGAGTCGGCTGAATCTGAAAGCAGTATTACTGGCTCCGACGGGTAGAGCTGCCAAAGTATTCAGTGCCTATTCCGGTTTCTCAGCGTTTACCATCCATAAAAAAATCTATCGGCAAAAGTCTGCCTCAGAGCCCGTATTTACATTGGCAGATAACAAACATACTGACACCCTGTTTATTGTCGATGAAGCATCAATGATTTCAAACCGGAGTGGTGAACTTGAATTTGGAACAGGTAATCTGTTAGACGACCTGATTCATTATGTGTACAATGGAGCTGGTTGCTCCATGGTGTTGGTTGGTGATACAGCTCAGCTACCTCCCGTATCTCAGGAGAATTCTCCTGCCCTCGACAGGATTGTTTTAGAGGGTTATCATTTAAAGGTACATGCTTTCACTCTTACTTCAGTAGTACGGCAAGCACTTGAAAGTGGTATTTTGTATAATGCAACTTTGCTGCGCCAGGCTCTTAATGATGACCTGACTACCTACCTTCCAGCATTAAAATTAACCACTTTTTCGGATATTAAGGCACTAAGTGGTATGGATTTGATTGATGAAATTCAACAATCCTATGATGGTGTAGGCGCTACTGAAACACTAATTATTACCCGATCAAACAAAAGAGCCAGTTATTTTAATAACGGTATCAGGGGTAGGGTCATTCAGAAGGAAGAAGAGATTTCAAACGGCGACCTGCTTATGGTAACCCGTAACAATTATTTCTGGAACAAAGCGTATGCAGAAATTGATTTTATTGCAAATGGTGATATAGTCGAGGTTGTTCGGCTTAAGAGGTTTCGTGAAATGTACGATTTGCGTTTTGCAGAACTCACACTCCGTTCTCTCGATGCAGGGTGGGAGATAGATGCGTTGGTGTTACTGGATTGTCTGCAAGCCGAAACACCTGCGATGATGAATGAACTTGTTCAAACCCTTTTTAATAAGGTGCAGGAAGATTATCTGGATATAGGTTCGAAGAGAGAACGATACAAGAAAATGCAGGAAAACGAGTATCTCAATGCACTTCAGGTAAAATTTGCATATTCACTTACCTGTCACAAAGCTCAAGGTGGTCAGTGGAAAAAGGTATTTGTTGACATGAGTATATATCCTGATATGCAAATAGATAGAAATTACTACCGTTGGCTATATACCGCATTGACACGGGCCAGTGAAACGGTGTATCTTATCAATTATGTGCATCCGAAAAAAGGATACAAAGAATAAATAAAAATAGCTTCCGGTTCTGTAAAAGATACCGGAAGCTTTTTTTTAAGTTTGCTGTT
>CAZMYP010000147.1:0-2944 GCA_964570535.1 uncultured Herbinix sp. | reverse complement strand
CCATAGGATTCCCATTTCATTCACCTCAAGGTTATATTTAGCAAAAAAAATGCAATTTATACTTATATATGTGAATTTGCAATAAATGAAATGGATTATTTAAATAGTAAACTGTCGCAACGCTTACACCGATCATTTTGTATTGGATTCATCATAGAACATACATTGCAGTATATAATTTTGTCTTTGGTTTTATCGTATTTCTCTTATGTACCAAACATAGGATAAAAGCAATTCCAGTTCCAATGACAAGGGATTCCTCAAATGGGAAATCAACTATAAGCAGCCAGACGGCTGATATTACTATGACCAGTATCAGTAGCTTCTTATTACCAATCATCCGCCTAAAGAATAATTTCGCAAAAAATCCCCTCATACTTTAGTATGAGAGGCCTGCTAAATTAGATTTCTATTCAGTTTTATATTATACACCACCTTGGTTCTTTAGAAGAGTACTGATAAGCTCCGCCCGGCTACCTACATCATATTTCGAGAAAATATTTCGAGCATGAGTTTTGACTGTACTTTCCGTAATAGACAAGGCTATGGCAATCTCCTTATTAGATTTGCCGGAGAGAATATGTTGGAGAACATCATTCTCTCTGACTGTCAGTGGATCGAGTAACTTTGTTCCTTGAATAATAGCGCTCTGTTGTTGTTCGCTCATGTCTGAATATACATTTAAATAAGAGTGGCTTTTTAAAAGCATAATAAGCTGCTGATTCATAGGTGGAAGAATAACAAGGGTAACACAGACCACTGAAAGAGCAATAACCGCTACCTCTGCATCGGAAAGTGAAATAGAGCTCACACCCACACCTAGCACATCTCCTACTAGTACTCCAAATACATTTACCGAGAGACCAATACCAAATATTTTTACTGGGTTTTTTGAGTAATCTAGCATTTCACCTATGATACTCCACCAAAACAAGTCAAATACACCGCAGGCTCCAAGCATCAGTGTATCGACGATAAGATAATCGGAAGCATCTCGTCCCAAGAGCATAAAACTTATGAATGCCCCCATAATCATTGCCATGCCGACATACAAGATTCTTGAACGTTTTGCCTTCATAGGCAGATTTCGCATAATAACAAGGGCTATAATATAAGGCACAGCCCAATACCATGTCACAAGTACGGTCAGATGCTTAAAGGCAGGGTTAATGACCTGATACATCAATCCTGAATTAACGGTTATAATTGCAACAAAGAAAAACAGTATTATCATCGGCTTTCTTAGATTCGTGGGAAGCTTCTTCTCATTTTCATCTTTCATGGCAGCCATTTTACCTGTCGGTATAGACCATGTAAATACAGCTCCGATAACAAGACAGAATATAGACAAGCAAAGCCCAATAAAAGGTGTAGAATTTATAGTCACCACGTTGATTATTATCATAATTATATTGGAGAATATCAACACATCCGCACAGGATTTAATTCTCTCGTTCTTAGGGGTAAAGGTCTTTAAAAAATAACCCCAAGCTGCGACCGCACAGCCTCCGGCATAGCCCGATATTACCAGCCCTACTAACCATAAAACTGATGGAGCAAAGAAGTATGGTATTGTGAAAAGCAAGCAGACCATCATCCCCCCCGACATAGCAAGCTTCGCCTCCCAAGGTGACTTAATAAAGAATCCGCAGGAGAATAATCCGACAAAATGCACAATAATAGCTGAGAGTATATAAGTATGGGTCTGTGCACCAAAGGTATCAATAATACTGTAAAGCACCTGTCCCTCGAACACAAATGAAAGTAGATAGGCAAAAAGGCATGAAAACGCTACTATTGATTTTGTCCTGTTATTTTTAAGAAGCCTTATCACCTTGATACCTCCTCGCCCTGATTGATATAGCAATATGCGAAATAATTATATCAATTTATATGGGCAATAACAATCCACTTTATTTATTTTATGTCATATTGAGTCGTTTAACAGCCAAATTAAAAGGTTTTATGAGTTAGTAATAACCTATAAGAAGCCTACAAATTTGGGGGCATATCCTTTAATCTTCTTGTTGAAAATAAAGTGTCCTTATGTTATAATCTAATTCGTTCCGTGAGAAAAATGTAATATGCAGTTGTGGCGGAATTGGCATACGCGCTAGATTCAGGTTCTAGTCCGGGTTAACTGGGTAGGGGTTCAAGTCCCCTCAACTGCACTAAATATAGAGAGGTTCATGATGTGAGTCATGGACCTCTCTATATTTAGTAAAGCGGGAAGTTGAATCCTGGTGGGGTTCGCAGTAAGCAAAGACAAGGCCTTTAAATAAGCTTCCAATTTTTCTTTTATTTCTGATGAATGCATAAATATACTAGCAATTAAGGAATCCTTATCACTTATTGTATTTCTATAAAGTATTACTGGTTTATTGTTTTGACAAAATATGTTGTGTCACAAAAGTTGATATTTCATATTGTTTTTTGTATAATATATTATGAGGTAATCTTATAAATGTCGTGGAAGAATTAATAAAAAAGTATAATTATAACGAACCTATCATTTTAAAAGATGTAGAGATAGAGGGTATTAGTGACGATAATATCAGACAGATATTTTCCAGGTTAGTTAAGAGCGGAAAGACAGAACGCTATGACCAAGGAGTATATTATATTCCCAAAGTCACTCCACTGGGAAAGTCAAGAACTCCTGCCAGAAAATGCATGAGAAAAAGTTTATTTTTGACAAAAACGGTGCTTTTGGTTTCTATTCCGGACTTACTCTCCAAAATGCAATTGGTTTAACTACACCGGTTCCTAATACAGTTGAGATTGTAACAAATCGTGAAAAGTCCAGACGAAGAGAAATAAATGTCGGAAATCAAAAACTCTGTCTTCGCAGGTCACGTACTATAGTTACATCTAGGAACTTGAAAGCCCTACAACTTCTTGAGCTGATGAATTCAATAGATATGAAGCAATTGACTAATAAAGA
>CAZMYP010000146.1:0-2966 GCA_964570535.1 uncultured Herbinix sp. | reverse complement strand
TTCGAGGGAAGCTCTGTTACATTGTTATCCCTTAATACATGAGCTGTGGGAGCAGACATTTTCTTTAATGCATCAAGAGCCTTTTCTGCCTTTGTCTCCTGTAATACTCCCAAAAATGCATTAAAGGTAATAATGATTAGAATAATAACTGGATCAACAAGGTCTAGCTTACCGTCTAAATAGGATACAAACAGAGACAGTATTGCTGCTATTATAAGGACGATAATCATAAAATCGGCAAACTGGGAAAGGAATTTTTGAAAAATGTTTTTTCCTTTCTTTGCAACAATTATATTGCTTCCATAAAGCTTCTGCCTTTCTTGAATATCCTTTTGGGTAAGGCCTTTTTTTATATCAGCCTTAAGTTCATTTATGGTGTTTTCTATACTTATACTATGCCAGTGCATATCTTCCTCCATTTCTGCCTATTACTTTAACTTATGTAGTAAATCTTCTTTAAATTATATGAGGATAGAGGGGGATTATGTAAGAAAGACATTAATGGGATGTGACATCTTTCTGATAATTAATAACATTTACAAATTCGGTAATTATGCTATAATTTACTTGAATTATTTTAATAGAAAGTTTAGAGGTGTATGATGGCTAGAACATTAACTCGTGACATGACAAGTGGAAGCCCAGCAAAATTAATACTAAAATTCTCTGGGCCTATGCTAATAGGTAATATATTTCAGCAGCTCTATAATATGGTGGATTCAATTGTAGTGGGTAAATTTGTTAATAAGGAAGCCTTGGCAGCAGTTGGTGCAACAGGCTCAATATTATTCCTTATATTTGGACTAACCTTTGGCTTATCTGCAGGTATTTCCATAGTTGTTTCACAGTATTTTGGAGCCGGAGATTATGATAAGGTGAGAAAGAGCTTTGCTACATCAGCATATATTATTTTGACGGCTTCAATTATTATGGGATTATTAGGGTTTATATTTTGCCGACCCCTTTTAGAGCTCCTTGGTACACCAGAGGGTATAATAGATCAATCAGAAAGCTATTTAAAGATATCGTTTTTGGGGATTCTAGGTATTGCATGCTATAATGGAATGGCAGCAGTCCTTCGAGCATTGGGGGATTCAATAACCCCTTTAAAATTTTTGATAATTGCAAGTGCTTTAAATGTTGTTTTGGATCTGGTATTTGTAATTAAATTTAATATGGGAGTTCCAGGGGTGGCATTTGCAACAATAATTTCACAATTTGTATCAGGCATTGGTTGTATTATCTACGCTTTAGCCAAAGTAAAGCTTCTTCGGATTCCCATAAAGGAATTTAAACCTGATAGAGAAATTCTTAAAAAATGTATCCGTTTAGGAATTCCAGTTGCCTTACAAAATTCATTTGTTTCTATCTCCATGATGGCCCTGCAATCGGTTATCAATAGCTTCCAGGAGACAATTATGGCGGCTTATACAGTTGTAAATAGAATTGAACAGCTGGTTATGCAGCCATCCATGTCCTTAGGCGCAGCAGTAGCATCATTTACTGGCCAAAACATCGGTGCAAGAAGGATAGATAGAGCAAAGATGGGGATAAAATCTTCAACCTGTATTATTTTGATATTTAGCCTTATTATGCTGCCAGTTATGTATTTCGGCGGAGAACATATAATGAGATTATTCACGAAAAAGGATGATTTCGAGGTAGTAAGGCATGGAGTAATGGGAATAAGAATTACTAGCCTCTTCTATAGCTTTTTGGGGCTTATCTTTGTCACTAGGAATTTTCTCAGTGGTGCAGGGGATATCAAAATTCCTATGATTATGGGAATGATTGAGGTAATTGTTAGAATCGTATTATCCAGATACTTGTCTGGCGTTATTGGATTCCAAGGAATATTCTGGGCAACAGCAATAACATGGTTTGCTACAGGGATTTATGGGGGTATAAGAGTATTATCTGGAAAATGGAAGGATAAAGCAGTAATAATGTAAGTTAATTTGTAATTATTCAGAACCCCGAGAATCAAGAAGTGGATTAGAGTGCATCAGCGCCAAAATGGATGTATTATATCCGTTTTGTGTGCATTGGCATCGTAAGATGCCCTGTAACTGTGAAGGTACTGAGCAGTTACGTTACATTTAATAATAAGTTTACTAACTATATAAGATAAAGGTCTACTGATATATTTCCTAAAGGGAGGAATCAGCAGATCTTTTCTTTCTTACCTTATATATGCAGTTCAAAACAATTAATGCAATGACTATAATAAGCACAGGAATCAAATTATGCTTGTATCTTACATAATAGTCAGAAGCTTTGCCATAATTCTCCCTAAGGGAATAACCAAGTCCAATTAATAATGTGTTCCATATGGTAATGCCCAAAAAAGAGAAAAGAAAATATGTTGAGGGCTTTAGCTTTGCTGACCCTGCAACTAAGGCAATATATGTACGGACAAGGGGAATAACCCGTCCTATACAGACAGCTAAGGCACCGTTTTTATTAAACCTTTCATAAGAGGCGTTGATTGACTTTTCGGATTTGGGGAACTTCCTTTTTACTGAATTAATAATAACTCCTCCACCGAACCATCCCACTGTATAACAGATGCCAGTTCCTATAAGCCCTGCGATTACGCTTAGGGGAAGGATTACAAGAAAATGTGTATTGTTTATTGAAGCAACTGCTCCTGAAAGGGGTAGTACAATCTCGCTAGATACGGGAAAGCATCCGTATTCCAGTAGGATTATTATAAACATTGCAATTAATCCATAATCATAAATCATATTTGTTAAAAAACTCATATACTCCTCCTCATAATCAGAACATATCGCTTATGTAATAATATATTAAGAGCAGACGGTTTTATGATTTAGTTTTATTGATATGCTATTGTGGTTAATTGAAGTAGCATATTATGTATAGACAAATTTATAAATCCAATAAAGTAAGTTAGCGTAAAATTAGCTTAGGATAAATGGTTAAGATTTACAGATGTGTTTTTA
>CAZMYP010000145.1:0-3011 GCA_964570535.1 uncultured Herbinix sp. | reverse complement strand
TAAAGTAGAGTTTCGCAATTACCTAATTATAATTTGCAAATCTTATATATTTATTTATATTTTATAAATTTGTCTGTAATTAATATGTTACTTCTACCCTATTACAAAGAACTGCTGCAGATGAATGTCCAATATGCAACAGCCCTTTGTTAGTAGTACTTTCTTCTATATAAAGGGGGGGAGAAGATAAATTAATCTAGGAATAGCTTGATGTCGTCTTCTACAGTGCCTATACCTGCAATACCGAAGTTCTCTACTAGTACATTTGCTACGTTAGGAGATAGGAAGGCAGGAAGTGTAGGGCCTAAATGTATGTTCTTAACCCCTAGGTGAAGGAGCGCAAGTAACACGATTACAGCCTTCTGCTCATACCAAGCAATGTTAAAGGCAAGGGGAAGCTCGTTAATATCTGTAAGCTCAAAGGCCTCTTTTAACTTCAATGCGATTAAGGCAAGGGAGTAGGAATCATTACATTGACCAGCATCTAGAACTCTAGGAATTCCATTGATGTCTCCTAAGTCAAGCTTGTTGTATTTGTACTTAGCACAGCCAGCTGTTAGGATTACTGTATCCTTTGGAAGAGCTGCAGCAAAATCAGTATAGTAGTTTCTGGATTTTTGACGTCCATCACATCCAGCCATTACAAAGAATTTACGAATGGCACCGGACTTAACAGCTTCAACAACCTGATCTGCAAGAGCAAATACCTGTGCATGGGCAAATCCACCAATAATTTCGCCTTTTTCAATTTCAACAGGAGGTTGGCAGGTCTTAGCAAGCTCGATAATCTGTGAAAAGTCCTTGATTCCATTCTCGTCTTTATCAATATGTGTGCATCCAG
Organism: uncultured Herbinix sp.; assembly: GCA_964570535.1. Taxonomy (GTDB): domain Bacteria; phylum Bacillota; class Clostridia; order Lachnospirales; family Lachnospiraceae; genus Mobilitalea. Next base: position 2,170 of record CAZMYP010000145.1, on the reverse strand, counting down.
GTACTCCTGATGCACCAGTGGTAAATAATCTATCTTTATAGGAAGCTAATGGAGGAACAACGCAGTTAGTGGTCATAAGGATTGGTCCGTTAAAGCTAACAAACTCTTCCTTCTGTTTCCACCAAGCATTACCATAGTTACCTACAAAGTTGCTGTATTTCTTGAATTTTGGATAGTAGTGTGCGGGAAGCATCTCGGAGTGAGTATAAACGTCAACTCCTGTATCCTTGGTCTGCTCTAGAAGCTGCTCTAAGTCTCTTAGGTCATGGCCGGAGATAAGGATACCAGGTCTTGTTCCTACACCGATGTTAACCTTTGTGATTTCAGGATTACCATAGGTTCCTGTGTTGGCGGAATCAAGTAGCGCCATGCCGTCTACGCCGAACTTACCGGTTTCTAAGGTAAGGGCAATAAGCTCATCTACAGTCAATTTATCATTTAAAGTGGAAGCCAAAGCCTTTTGCATAAACGCACTGATTTCCTCACTATCATATCTTAATTCATTAGCGTGCTTCATATAAGCTGCTAAGCCCTTTAATCCATAGATAATTAATTCTCTTAGGCTTCGAACATCTTCGTTTTCTGTGGCAAGAACTCCTACCTTTGTGGATTTTGCATCAAGCTCTTCTCTGATGCTAGTGGTCCATAGGGCAGCTTCGGCAAGCTTAGTCTTGTCTGTTACTTTATCTAATAATCCATTCTTTAAGTTTAATGTTTCAAATACTCTCTGATAGAATATTTCATCATCAAAGTTGGCATTTGTGATTGTTGTAAAAAGGTTGATTGTTGTATAATGATTAACTTCTGCTGGGATGGTTTCTCCCTGCTCTCGCAAGGCTGTTGTAACAGCACTTAATCCTTTAGTAACATAAATCAATAAATCCTGCATTCTTGCTAGATCCGGTGATTTCCCACATACACCAAATTTTGTACAACCGGTACATCCTGCGGTCTCTTGACATTGATAACAAAACATCTTATTCTCCATTTTTTCTTCTCCTCATACTTTTTATGTTGGAATTACTTTTAGTTGACTTCTTTAATCTAAGGTGAGTATAATACAATTATTGAAGAAAATATGTAGCCATGGCAACATTTGTGATTAAATAAAGAGCCTATTCAAAAAAAGTTAGTAGGATAGAAGAGGAGGAAGTCAATATGGAACAGTATTTTCCCATACTAAGAAAAAGTGTTCTGTTTCGGGGGATTGAGGAAGGTGAATATAAATTCCTTTTAGGCTGCTTAGGTACTCAGATTAAGCATTATAAGGAAGACGAATATCTTTTCTTTGCAGGAGATAAGATTGGTCATATCGGAATTTTACTTTCCGGCAGGCTTCAAATATTAAAAGAGAATTTGGCTGGTAATAAACATATTGTCGCCTTATTAGAACCCTCTAATATGTTTGCGGAGGGGATTGTCTGTACCACAGCTCGGATATCGCCGGTTACAGTTCAAGCCATGGAGGATGCTAAAATACTTCTAATTCCTTATGAGAGAATAATTGAGACCTGTGGCCAAGCCTGTTCATTTCATTTGAGATTAATTCAGAACATGATGATTATATTAAGCGAAAAGAATATAATATTAAACTACAAGCTAGACCTACTAACCCTGAAGGGAATGCGTGAGAAGCTAGCTAGTTATTTGTTAAAGGTAGGCCTAGAGTCGGGCAGTCATACTTTTCAGATTCCATTAAATCGGACTGAGCTGGCAGACTTTTTAAATGTATCACGTACTTCTATGTGTAGGGAACTTACAAGGATGAAGGATGAGGGATTAATTGATCTATACGGACGTAGCTTCAAGATTATGAATAAGGAAGGATTGACCCGGTGCCTGGAGTAAGTTTGTAGGAGTAAATTGTTTGGAGTACATTAATTAGTGTAAGCTAATTGGAAGAAAAGTCGGATACGATACATATTTACATGCTATAATATTTTTATCTTAAGAGTATTAAGGGAGCGCTTCCTAATGAACTATTATGAGCAAATACAAAAATCAATTAATTATATTGAAGTGAATCTTGAAGAAACCATTAATATTACTACAGCTGCAAATGAATCCTATATGTCTCTGTCTAATTATTATCGAATGTTTTTTGCTTTGGTTGGCTATTCGGTTAAGGAGTATATACGTAAGCGGAGGATTAGCTGTGCGGCCAAAGAGC
>CAZMYP010000144.1:0-3081 GCA_964570535.1 uncultured Herbinix sp. | reverse complement strand
TGGCGTGCTGGTGGGGCTATGGGTCGGTGTGATCGTCGGAGACGGCGTTGGGATTGCCCTTCTCAGCCGCGGGAAGTGCAAGCCTAGACGCTAGGCGTTCGTTGAACAAAGTAATGGGGGGACTCCCCGGAAGCAAACTAACAAACGAAAAAAACCGACCACGATAGCCGGCTTTTACTAATTTTTTAACATTCTCAATTTTCATATTCAAAACATTCTTTATTTCCATTATCCGGTACATAATAATCATCCCAATCTTTTTCTGCATATTCAGCACGATAGCACCTGGAACAATTCATACATGCACCTGAACAAATAGAACATTGGCAATCATCACAATTCATTTTTCTAAAATTGTTTTCATCTTTCATTAGATCTACTTTCTTCCGGGGAAAACCGCCCCGGAACGGGTACATCCCATTCTCAATTTTCATAGTTTCTTAGTTTCATAGTTTCTTCATATTCCCATTGAGTGCGGTTATATAGTTTTTTTATTCTGCTATCGTATATCCAGACAGTATTATCAGTTTGCACAAAAGTATATATGCCGGTATATTTGTCATAAGACCAGCTAAATAAGAAATCATCATCAATAGTTATATGTATCATTTGATTAACATTTATTTCCATGTCTTTTCCTCCTTAATACTCATCGTTATATGCGTACATTTCCGGGAGTTTATATTTCTCGATGTCATGTACTCGTTTTACATGAACTTCACATTCTTTCATGTTATAATTCATTATCTCCGACCAAAACATTTCATCTTCTTCTAAATCATCAATAACCCCAATAGCATAGCTTGTATATTTCTGCCATCTCATGCTTGTTACTGCAATCATCATGTCTTCCAATTCATATGAATTCATCAATTCTTCCTTTGTTTTGTCTGATATCATGAAGCAGCAATTACCAACCAAACTTGTATTATCTTCTCTGTCATAAAATCTAACTAATGTCTTTGTCATATGTTTGTCTCCCTTCCTTTAAGGACTTGTTTGTTATTTGTTATATTAAGTATAACATAATAAATATACTTATGCAAGTATATTTTTAAAATATTTTAATTATCTATATCTATTTTTCAAGCAAATCTAAAATATATTTATTTAATGATTTACCGGCGGCAGCAGCTTTGCTTTTTATTTTATCTTTTGAACCCTTTGGAACACTGACAACTATACGATCATAGTTTGCAGCATTCCACTTATTTTTTGCTTTAGTTGATGATGTTCCCATGTAATCACCCTTTCTGGCGGTTTAGGTTTACCGTCAACCTGTGTTTGGTTTATAATTCAATAAAAAATTTATCATAATATTTCGCCGGTATCTCTATCGATCATTGTTACATTTAACCTTTTGGTTAATTCTATCGGAATAGGATCCTCTTTTATGTCCTTGATCTTATGATATTTGTAATTATGCAGATTTCTAAAATCATTATCATTCATGATAGATAATAATTCTGCTGCATCCTCAAACAATGTAGTGTCCGGATTTTGCGTTATCATCATTGCAACATTGCTTATCGCTTTTACAGCTTTAGTCTTTCTAATTTCCATATTTAATTTACTTGTATAGTCTCTAATGAGTTTTAGATCATGCTTATTAGCTGCGACATCTACTTGCTTAGTTGCTCTAATGCGTCTCCAGAAATCCACATAATTAGCTCTACTCTTGTTAATGTCTAAGGACGGAGCAACAAGCCGGAAAGTATAATGAGTTAGATAATCCGTAATTAGTTTTCTGTTATCCAGGAAGTCATATATCCTTTTACACAATCCGGCATTGTCCTTAAATTCAACCAGTTGGAAAGATTTACTCATTTTACGCATGACCTGGTACTCAATATTTAATATCTTAGTAATTTCCGGCGTGTATTTTCTTGCAAAAAATAATAATCTATCATAATCAAAAGGCTTTGCATCAACCAGGCTTTGTATTTCCTGCCTATCCATTGGATTTATTTCTGCTATATTTTCCAATGCAAACTTCACCCTGGCAACATCAATATATTTCCAAGATCTATTCTTGTAGGCTTCTTCCAGACAATATAAATCATACCTACTTATTAACCCATTAAATAACCAGACATAGAAAAACCAGCCTTTATATCCTTGCTCTACAACTTCTTTAGTTTTCAGGTACATTCTCAAAAAACATTTATCCCCCCTATTACCCAACGCGATATAATCATTTTCATATTCGTCATTGGATTTGAGTTGATAAGCAAACTGCACACGTTTAAACCGTGATACTTGCATTTTTGAAAAATTGTCAATTCTTAAATATGTTTCCGGATTTTGCAAAATATTTGTGTGCCAGCAGAAATCGCATCTATTTTCCTTGATTTCCTGAATGTGAAGATTATATTTTTTACAAAATGCTTCAACGAATTTAAGGCTTTCGTCAAAGGCTAGTTTACAACCATTTTCCCAAAGATAGCGAGAACGAAGTTGCACAACAATTTCAGAAGTTACAGAAGTATTAGTCTCCATATTAACCGGAACGGAAGGAGCAAAAAAGAAGTCGAATTTCTCTGGAGCTTCTAACCGGAAGGAATAAAAACGTGCAAAAGTTCCGGCTTTATAATAAACCTCAAAATCATGATCTACAGGATTAAAAATCTCACCGTCTTTCAATAAATCCGCTTTTTTAATCATATTACGAACAGAAATAACAGCAGAATCTTTTGATTCCACTGTAAAATCTTCTTCGAGTTTCACGGAATAATAAAATGTATCAATATTATGTAATGATTTTTTATTAGTTTTTTTGAACCAGTAATTATCCATTGTATTTTCCTCATCCTACTTTATTATTTGTCTGATCTTCCGGTTCAGACTCCGAATTAGGTATTACACTATTTGTTTTTTTATTCTTGGACTGTTCGTCAAATAAGGCATAAGTATCATACATAGAGTAATATGCTTTCTTAGCAACAAAAAATTCAACTCCAACCTTCTCACCCAGGGGATACCACATCTGCACCTGAACAAACATCTTGCCAAGTGCAAACATTGAAATCAATTTGCCTTTCCATCCAAAGTTAGAAACCTTTCTATGTATATATTCGTATT
>CAZMYP010000143.1:0-3141 GCA_964570535.1 uncultured Herbinix sp. | reverse complement strand
TAGATTTTGTATTGAATAGTGATTGGGGCACAGGGTTTTCTGCTACAATAAATATCACCAATAATAGTGATAAGGCAATAGAAGATTGGATTTTAGAATTTGATTTTGATAAGAATATCACTGATATATGAAACGGTTATATAGTTGAACATACAGGAACACGCTATATAGTAAAAAACGTATCGTATAATCAAAATATTGCATTAGGAGAAACGATTTCTGTAGGCTTTAATGGAATGGATGGCCATATCGTAGATTTGCCATATAATTATGTCTTAATTGAGTCAGTTACAGATAGTACAGACACAGAATATGTTCAATTAGCAGACGGTAAGATAGACAAAGATTATTTGTATCGAGCAATATATACAAACTTATTACTACAAGGGCTTCCAGTGGATAATGTACTCCTATCTGATGACTATGATGGGGATGGATTAACGCTTGATAAAGAATATGAATATGATACAAATCCGTTCTTAGCAGATTCTGATGAAGATGGACTAGATGATTATGAAGAAATTTATATATATAATACAAATCCGAATAACTGGGATACAGATGGGGATTTAATGAGTGATGGAACCGAAGTATCCAGTGGACTAAATCCTCTTGTAAAAGATACAGATGGTAATGGAGTACTAGATAACGAAGAGATAATTAACCAAGAGGTTAGATTATATTCTATAGAAACCTATGATATCTCTGATACAGAGGTGTTACCAATGGTAAGTATAGTAGGTAAAGGGGACTTTAGTAAAAAACTGTATGCTCTGAAAATTGAGCATGATAAAACAATATTAGATTTAGATTGCTTGGTTGGAACTCCATTTGACTTTGTACATGAAGAGGATATACAATGCGAAAGTAGTAATTTAACATTTAAAATAAGTGATTCCGTTTTACATAATAACAATATTGAGGATTTAGCAATTGCATATTATGACGATGAACAAAATATTTTACAATTATTAAATACAACTTATGATACTGAAAATAATAATATATCGGCATTAGTAGATCACTATAGTAAGTACATGGTAGTAAGTATTCCTAAATATTTGTATAATATTGACTTAGAAAACAAAGGTGGTATAATAACATCTGGTAAGGCTGACGTTGTTTTTGTAATTGATACAACGGGATCAATGAGTTCACCTATTAGAAATGTACGAGATAATATCAACCAATTTGTAGCGAAGCTTGAGGAAAACAACGTAGATATCCGTTTGGGATTGGTTGAATATCGTGATATTTATGCGGATGGAATTGGATCAACAAAAAGTTATGACTGGTACACGGAGGTATTGGATTTTAAAACCAAACTAGCATCCTTGGGAATATCAGGTGGTGGAGACACCCCAGAATCGGCAGTAGATGCTCTCCATTGTGCACAGAATATGAAATTTAGAACAGGTGTAAAAAAGTATATTATATTAGTTACAGACGCTAATTATAAAAATGGAATAGTAGGGGATTCTTCTGTAACAATGCAAGATGAAATAGATTCGCTGGCTGAAGATGATATAGTAACATCTGTCATAACAAATCCATATTATTATTTAGAATACAATCCACTTATTATTAATACCGATGGTGTTGTAGGGAATATAGTTAAGAATTTTGCTATAGAGCTTGAGCCATTAATTGATAAAATGATTGAACAAGTAAATAATGGATGTTGGGTACGATTATCAAATGGTGAGATTGTATATTTGGATAAAGATCCTTCCTTAGGAGATGAAACAATTGATACAGACAAGGATGGAATTCCAGATATTATAGAATTAAGATCTACCTATGAAGCTCAAATATTTAATCCAGATACATATACTTATGAGCTAATAGAGGAGTGGACATTCTATAGTAATCCAGCTAAAAAAGATACAGATGGGGACGAATTATATGATATTGATGACTTGCGGCCATCCAAATATGATGTATTAATATTAACGGATACAGAACAAGTAACTGTATTTAATACAGGCCATAGATGGTACAAAATAGCCTGTAATTCATTTGATTATCTTGATAATCTCTTTTATATGGTAGATTTAAAAGCTGATAATCCTATTCACATGGAAACATTTAAAGAAATATTAAATGATGTTGATAATAATAGTAAACAATCATTTAATATTGATGAACTTACATATATAGGGTTATTTGACAATGAAGGTTCTAAAATTTATTTGCACAGTAAGTCTGGTGATTTGAGAGAGGAAATTTTTGGAAAATTAACAAATGGAGAAAGCAGATATTATCAGCATAAGGGAATACTATTTTGGGAGGATTGGAAAGAGGTACCTAAAGGGACGAAAGGGGGTTTCTTTAAGGGTGCAGTATTATCAGAAGCTGATATTAATTTTTCGGTAAAATTATTTTATATTGTTGATGTATACACGGTGCTTAATTCAATAGCAAAAGCAGGTGCCATTGTTATTGTAATTATTGTAGCAACAGAAGCAACACCAATAGTGCTGGCTAATATTCAAGGGATTACATACTATGTTAAAACTTTTGGAGTGGTAGAAGGTCTCAAGATGTATCAATATCTTGGTATAAGCAATTTGCCAAGCAGTGTAATTACTTGGGTACAATGGGATCTGGCTGATGGGGATAGCATAGCTGATGATATTTTGAGTGCTAAAGCATTAAAGCATCCTATGAATAAGCACATGCCAAAAAGATATGTATACCAATTACAATATATTAGCCGAGAGACTGCGGAAACGCAGTTGAAAAAAATCAATTTTTTCGATATAAATTGGACGGATGAACAGGTTAAAAAGGCACTAAGTTTAGGATATAGAGAAGCATTAGCAAAGGGAATAAAAACGGGAGAATATGTTTATAAGTATTTAGGTAAGAATGTTTCAGTATTTCTACTAGATGGAGTATTCAAAACTGGGTATGGAGATTACTATTACACTTATGATGAATTAATCAAACTTATTGGAGGTCAATGAAAATGTTTAAAATAAACTGGACTATTACAGAGGATATAGATGACTATAAGTTGTCTGAGTTTAATAAAGAGTGGATTAGTATATATGGTGGGCTTGAATTAATCATAAATGAAAGTATTGAGGGTTATTGTCCTAAGAGGGAATTGTACCCTGGAGAAGAATGGTCAGAAGA
>CAZMYP010000142.1:0-3223 GCA_964570535.1 uncultured Herbinix sp. | reverse complement strand
ATTTTGAAGGTAACATTGGTTATTTTTCTGACATCCTTTTTCTTCAATATAGAGATGGTATCCATAATTGGTGGGCTGGCTGCAGCACTGGGACATTGCTTTCCTATATTCGCCAAATTCAAAGGTGGAAAGGCCGTAGCAGTTATGTATGGCTTTCTTTTTGGCATGGTATTGTTTTGGAAATACAGTTTTTGGATTTTCTTACTTCCACTCATTAGCTTTTTAGCAGTGCTATATTTGTGGAGGATTATTGCTTTGGCAAGCATATCATCAGCTGTAATTAATACCCTTTTCATAGGAATTATCATAAAAGCTCCTCATTTATTTTGGGCATCTCTTCTGTTTACAGCAGTGATTATTGTGCGACATAGAAAAAATATTGAAAGAATTCTTCGTAAAGAGGAAAATAAGATTACATGGATGGGCTAGTTAATGGAAATGATAGAGAATATAGAAAAAAGTTCGATATTTATTGACAATTTTCGAACTAACAAGTAAAATTTACATATTGCAGTCCTACTTATGTTGTTTCTGGTTGCTTTTGAAAATATAAAACATAACTATTCAGAATCATGCATAAGTAAAAGTAAAAAAATTGAAGGGTAAAGGGTGAGTAAATGAATTATATTTATGTGGCCATAGCCATTATTATTTTGGTGGTAGTGATTGTTGGTGTAAATTATAACAGCTTGGTTAAGTTAAGACAGAGAACGAAAAATGCATGGAGTCAGATAGACGTTCAACTTCAGAAAAGATATGACTTGATACCAAATCTTGTGCAGACAGTAAAAGCATATGCCGCTCATGAATCTGTAGTATTTGAGAATGTTGCGAAGCTTCGTACAAGGTGGGTAAATGCCCAGTCTATAGACGAGAAAAATAATGCAGACAACCAGATGAGTTCTGCACTAAAAACTGTAATGGCTGTTGCGGAAAATTATCCGGAATTAAAGGCAAATGAAAATTTTATCCAATTACAGACAAAGTTAAGTGATATTGAGACACAGGTTGCATTTTCAAGGCAGTTTTATAATGATACTGTCACCAAATATAATACAAAGATAGAACAATTTCCTTCCAATATATTTGCGAAGATATTTGGATTTAAGGAAGCAACCTTATATCAGGTGGAAGCAGCAGAGGCAAAAACCGTTGTTAATGTGGAATTGTAAAGAGAGTAATAATAGGGAGGAATTGTTATGCCACTTGTTATAGGATTGGCGTTAATTCCGGCAGTGTATCTGTTAATACATAAAGCAAACTTGGTTTCGATTAGAAAGAGAAAAAAAGTATTGTTCAATGTCCTGCTGATTTTAATTGCTTTTTTATATCTTATATTCTGCTGGATTGTAAGAATGGAGCCTTTTGATTTCAAGGATAATTATTCGGTAGAATATATGATATATTCAGGAAGTTATTTGCTACATTCTGGTATTATTTTTTTAATGACTCCTTTTATGTGGATGATAGTGATTCATTTTTTGAGGGGGATTTTACGTTCCATTCGCCTTAGAAAAAACACTATTATAAAAAGAAATGACGAGTTTATTTATTATCGTGGTGATTTGGACAAGGTGCCTCCTGCTGTCTTAGTGTTCACCTCAAAGCTGGAAATAGATATGAGAAAGAGTATTGCAGCTACTATATTAAAGCTAAAGCTTGCCGCTTACATAGAGGAAAAGGATGATTACTTTATATGTACCAGTAAGGATGAATCTGAGCTTTCAGGGAGCGAGAAGATGGTTCTGAATTTAATTAGAAATCATAGCTTTAATAAAACTCTTTACAGAAAAACAGTTGAACAAGAAACGATGAATAGCAAGTATCTTGCAAAAAATCGTGGGGGGAGCTTCTTTAGAATATTAAAAATGGTAGCGGCTATCTGCATACCGATTATTGTATTTGTTTTCTCCTTATGGTTGGATGAATACACCAATACAAATTACAAGGTTTGGCCGGAGGATGATGGACATGCTTATATCCGCCTAAATAATGATGACGAGATAGAAGACTTATATCTTAATGAAATAAAGAATATGGATGATTATTATCATAGGGAAATGTATGACGGAAGTTTAAGCTATAGTTATAGTAAAATAAGAGCGGATAGGCCTCAGTACAGTGTAGTTAGAAAAGCGCTATTTTTAAATATTTCTGGTACATTAATCGTAGGTTTTTTTGAGATTTTTGTTCTGCTTGGCGGATATCTGTTTGTGGAACAAATACGTTATTTTAATAAAAACTACACTAGAACTATAAAGGGCAAGGTGTTGCTTAACAAGGCATATGCCCTAAAAAATTATTTGAAGGACTATTCCCTTATCAGTGAACGAACTGAGGCAGAGCTTGTTCTTTGGGAATACTACTTGATTTATGCAGTTGCATTAGATGTAAATGAAAAGCTTGAGGATGCTCTGATAGAAAAGTATCTTGTGGAAATTGATGGGGTATAGAAAGAGTTTTAATGCAAAAGAAAGAAGTAATGTTAATTTAATGTGTAAGGGAATGGGTATAACCATAGTAAGACGGGGAGTATAATTTTATCAAAAGATAATTAATAAGGAGGAAATACAATGTACGATTTTAGAACAATAGCAGGCGCAACAGATATGCTTGGTGCAGTTGACGGATTAGGAAATAATAATACCATTTTTATGGCATTAAAGGATACCGGCAGAGATGGTATGAAGTACGGTATTGCTGGTGGAATGGCTGCTACATTAGGAGTAGGCATCTTAATTAATTCAAATGCTGCTAAAGAGGTTTTGGCAAATAATTTTGATGCATTGCTGATTAACCATACTGAAAATGGTGTAGGTATTATACCATTACATAGCAAGAAGATGGTGCTTAACTCTGTTAAAGTTGAGAACTTAGAAGCAGATATGGAGAATTATCTACTTCTTGGAAATGATATAATCAAAGAAATAAAGATTAAGGACCACAGTATATTTAATAAAAAGGTACAATCCTTAAAAATTAAGTTAGATGAGAAAAATACAATTCATTTGTTGGTAAGAAAAGTAGAAAAGGATTTACCATATCATGAGGGTAATTTCTCTAGAATTATGGAACAATATAAGTAAGCCAATTATTACAACTTATATAAATATAAATGGTTGATTTATACCCAAACATTTCCGACGATGAAGACATCGTCCTAGATGGATCTCTACGAGCGAATACGACGCGCTCTGACACTGTATGGATTGCTATGGTAGAG
>CAZMYP010000141.1:0-3301 GCA_964570535.1 uncultured Herbinix sp. | reverse complement strand
CATCCTTGGTTGCCTGACGCTGTGCATCATTAAAATATGCGGGAACGGTAATAACCGCTTCATTTACCTTCTCGCCAAGATAGCTTTCTGCATCTGCCTTTAACTTCTGAAGTACCATTGCAGAAATCTCCTGTGGAGAATATCTTTTGTCATCGATTTTTACTCTAAAATCAGTACCCATATGTCTTTTAATTGATGATATGGTTTTATCTGAATTTGTAACCGCCTGACGCTTAGCAGGTTCACCTACAAGACGCTCATCGGTTTTTGTAAATGCCACAACTGATGGTGTGGTTCTAGCTCCTTCAGCATTTGCAATAATTACAGGCTTGCCGCCCTCCATAACTGCAACACATGAATTTGTTGTACCTAAGTCAATACCTATTATTTTAGCCATATTAATTCCTCCTATATAATTAAGAAATATTTTCATTGAAAACTTTATACTTATTAGTTTACTACCTTTACCATACTGTGTCTAACTACTATGTCATGATACATATAACCCTTTTGAAATTCCTCTGCTACAATGTTTTCACCTAGGGTATCATCTTCACCATGGAGTACAGCATTATGGTAATTAGGATCAAATTCATTACCTAATGCCTCTATAACCTTAACACCAATTTCATCCATGGTTGTCATTAGTTGCTTATAAATCATATTAAATCCCTGAATATATGGACTATCCTTACTTTCTTCAGCTACAGAACCAAGTCCCCGTTCAAAATTATCTATCACAGGCAGTAGCTTTTCAATAGTACTTTTTACACCTAAATCATACATTTGTGACTTTTCTTTTTCAGAACGTTTTCTAAAATTATCGAATTCAGCCATGTTTCTAATAAGTCTATCAGACATCTCTTGTAGCTTTAATTCTTTTGCTTCAAGCTCTTTATTCTTAGAGCTTTTCAGAAATGATTTACCTGATTTTGCAGGCTTATCTTCTGATTTGTCCTCGCCATTAATATCATCCTTCGAAGGAATATTTTGATTATCTTCCTTACTAGCTTCATCCAATACCATATCCTCTTGATGATTGTTTATCATTCGACTATCCTCCCAAGCTGTTGCCTTACTAATTGTTTCTTTAGATGTTTCTTCAAATGCCTCTTCAATATCTATCTTTTCATCCATACATTCATTAGAATTTTTTGCTTTCATTTCCTTCTCCATAGCCGCTTTCATCACTTCGATAGTTTTATCTATCTCCACTATATCAAACCACCTTTCTGCTGTTACGTTTTACTTCTAAATATATCATCTAGCTGTACCATTAAAGTCTGCAATGTACCAACTACCCTTTCATAGTCCATTCTCTTGGGACCGATGATACCCACCTTTCCATATACACCCTCTTCAATTTCATAAGTGGCTGTAACAACTGAACAATCTTTCATGGTATCAATAGGAGTCTCATCACCAATAAAAACCTGAATCCCTCTATTTTCTTCATCATCCATACGATCCTGAATTAAATCAGATAGCATTTTCTTTTCTTCCAGTGTATATAAAAGATCTGATGCCTTCTGAGAATCACTTAATTCGGGGTACCTTAGAATATTGGTAGTTCCTGATGTGTATATCTTAAAATCATCATCCTCGGAAAATGCTTGCATTATGGCATCTAAAATATCATTTACTATTGTTCTATACTCCCCTGCCTGCTCCTTCATCTGAGAAATAACAAGAAGATTAATTTCTGCCAAATCAAGGCCCTGCAAAAAAGTATTAAGTATAATATTAAGCTTTAGTATAGTTTCCTTATTTAATGGTGATGACACATCGATAATTTTATTTTTTACAATATTTCTTTCAAATACAAATACTGCTAGCAGCTGATTCTCATCAATCTCTGTTAATTGAACAAACTTTACCTTTTTCTTGTATTGGGGCGAGGTTACCATAGTAGTATAATTTGTATTCACAGCCAGAAGCTTAGCTACCTGCTGTAACAAGCTTTCCAACCGATCTGCTTTCTCAATAAGAATACTTTTCATATTCTCTACTTCTTGATTCTTATCCAAAAGCAATAAATCAACATAAAGGCGATATCCTTTGTCCGTAGGGATTCTACCTGCTGAGGTATGTGGCTGTATAATAAAACCCATCTCCTCCAAATCAGACATTTCATTTCGGATTGTTGCCGAGCTTAAATTCAGATCAGTATACTTTGAAATGGTTCTAGAGCCAACTGGCTCACCGCTCTCCAGGTAATTCTGGATTATTGCTTGTAGAATCTTCAATTTTCTGTCGTCTAGCTCGTGCATTATAATCACCTTCTTCTAAGCTGCCTAATGTTTTTGTTTTTGTAATTAGCACTCACTTGGTTTGAGTGCTAACACCTAGTAATAAAATATCACTATCATCAGCATTTGTCAAGGATAAATTTTCAAAACATTTAATAATTTAATCAAATAAAAAAATCTGCCAATACCAGGTTGCTAACATCAATACCATAATCAGTTAATAGAATCCTATCCTTATTAATAGAAATTAAATTTTCTTTCTCAAGCTTATTTAGAAGGTCCTTATAAACTAAATCAATATCAATCTTAAATCTATTAAGGAATTCTGACTTGCTTATTCCATGGGATTTCCTAAGGCCAAGAAACATAAATTCTTCTATCTGTTCATTCTTGCTTAAGGTAACCACATCTCTTTTTATGTCAAAATAATCCTCTAGAAGGCTAGCTTCATCTTTACCTGACCTTTTATTAAGATAATCGTTTTTCTGTATTGATTTTATATAATCTTGCAGATTAGAAGTATTCCTAAATCTGCAAGATTCTATTAGTGAAGCCGAGGACAGACCAAGTCCCAGATAGCTAGTGCCTTCCCAGTAGGCAAGATTATGTCTACATTCATAACCCTTATAAGCATAATTTGATATCTCATAGCGCTCATATCCATAAGATAAAAGAATTTCCTTGGTTCTACTATACATCAATCTATCCATATCCTCAGAGGGCAGCTTATCCCTATCTGTTCCCTTAGGACCATACCTTTCATAAAAAGGAGTTCCCTCTTCTATAATTAAGCTATATGCGGATATATGCTCTGGCTTTAAGGAGGCCACCTTAAGCAGTGTAGCTTCCCATGTATTAATATCCTGACCAGGTAATGATGACATCAGGTCAATGTTAATATTATTAAATCCTAGCTCCCTGGCAAGTCTGTAATTTGCCTCAAATTGTCCATAAGTATGGATTCTTCCAAGAAGCATTAATTCATTATCATTGGTTGACTGTAATCCAAAACTAAGTCGGTTGATTTCAGCCCTTTTGTAGTCCATTAGCTT
>CAZMYP010000140.1:964-3346 GCA_964570535.1 uncultured Herbinix sp. | reverse complement strand
TACTTTTAGCAGCAGCAGTATCTATGCTACATGTATATTTTATATCTCCTATTTTATCAATTATCGTACTTGTAATAATATTAATATTATATTTTCTCTTTGCAAGATATACCCCTAGTCAGGGATATATATTACTTGCGGTACCAATTTTGTTTTTGCTTAAGATACCTTATATTATTCCAATATTAATGGGACTCGTATCAACACCGATAGTTATGATTCCTACAAGCTGTGGTGTAATTATTTATTTTTTATTCCGGATTATTAAGACAGCAGTAACCACACAGATTAATCTTACAGTTGAGGATATAATACAGCTTTACACCCAGGTTATTGATAATCTGACTGGTAACCGTCAGATGATTATGACTGTTGTAATATTTGCCTTGATTATTATGGTTACTTATTTTATTAGAAAAATGTCATTTGATTATGCATTTGAAATTTCAATTTTAGCAGGTGGGTTAACTGGTATATTTGGATTTCTAATTAGCTATCTGATACTAAACAGGTCAGACCAGATATTAAGTATGATTTTGGGTAGCATTGCATCTATTGCCTTAGTATTTATTCTTCACTTTTTTAGGCTGACTTTGGATTATTCAGGGGTAGAGCATGCCACATTTGAGGATGATGTATATTATTACTATGTAAAAGCAGTTCCTAAGGTTACAGTTACTGTGCCCCAGGTAAATGTTAAGCATATCAATATTAAAAATACTGAAAAAAGGGAGTTTAGTGAGCCTGATATAGAAATAGAGGATTACGATTATGAAGAGGAAGATTCCGATTCATAATTTTGACATATTTCTACCA
This sequence comes from uncultured Herbinix sp., assembly GCA_964570535.1. Lineage (GTDB taxonomy): Bacteria > Bacillota > Clostridia > Lachnospirales > Lachnospiraceae > Mobilitalea. The sequence goes on along the minus strand of CAZMYP010000140.1, from coordinate 2,530 downwards.
TAAATGAACTATATAATCTATAAGGATTAAGTATATATTATATAGAATACGGCGGGAGAGAGAGCATATGGAGTCAATTAAGAAGATTATTGATGATTATCGATTAACGATACCCAATATATATGTTACCGACATCATTGAAATCATTATACTTGCATTTCTTATTTATCATGTTGTCAAGTGGATAAAGAATACTAGAGCTTGGACATTGGTAAAGGGGCTTGTTGTTATAATGGCTTTTTGGCTTATTGCTGTAATTTTTCAACTAAATGTTATTATATGGATTATCTCTAATACAATTGATGTTGGAATTATAGCCATTTTAATTATGTTCCAGCCGGAGCTTAGAAAAGCCCTTGAGCAGCTAGGAAAGAGGAATATAGTTCGGTCGTTACTTATCTTTGATGATGTTAAGGATGAGAGATTTTCTGACCATACCTTAAATGAAGTAATTCGTGCTACCTTTGAACTGGCAAGGAATAAGACAGGTGCATTAATTGTTATAGAAGAGGAACTTCCTCTTAATGAGTTTATTAGTACTGGTATTTCTGTTGATAGTATAATCAGCAGTGAATTACTAATTAATATATTTGAAAGAAACACGCCTCTTCATGATGGAGCAGTCATACTTAGGGGTAATAGAATTGCAGCCGCAACCTGTTATCTACCTTTGTCAGACAATATGCATTTGAGTAAGGATTTAGGGACTAGGCATAGGGCTGGTATAGGTATAAGCGAGGTATCGGATTGTATTACTGTAGTTGTATCTGAAGAGACAGGTAAGGTATCTATAGCCAGAGAAGGAAAGCTAATCCGTAATGTAGATGGAGATTATCTTAGAGCAAAGCTAATTGACGCTCAGAAAAAAGTAGTTGATACAAAGCGGTTAAAATTTTGGAAGGGAAGACTGAAGAATGAAAGAGAAGTTGACTAGAAATCTTGGTGTAAAAATTCTGTCGGTGCTTCTTGCTACTTTGCTGTGGATGGTTATTACTAATGTTAATGACCCAGTCCGCTATAAGCCTTTTACTGACGTACCGGTTACCATTAAGAATCAAGGAATAATAAGTAATCTGAACCAAAGCTATGAGATTAAAGAAGGTGCGACCATTGATTTTAAGGTGGCAGCAAGACGTACTATAATTGATAGTTTATCAGAATCGGATTTTGAAGTGATCGCTGATTTTGCACATTTATCTAATGTTAACTCAGTCAATATTACAATTACCCCCAAGAGGTATCGGGATGAAATTGAAATAGTTGATAGAGGCAAAGTGCAACATATGATTATTAGCATTGAAGAATTGTTAGAGAAAGAATTTAAGATAAATGTAGTAGATATAGGTAAACCTGGAGCAGGATACTATATTGGTCCCAAATCTGCCAGTCCCAATATTATTAAAGTAAAGGGTCCTAAGAGCAGGGTTGAGAAGATTAAGCAAGTGGTGGTGGAGGTAAATGTTGAGGATGCCACTAGAACAGTAAGGCAGCTTCCTAATCCAATTATATTGGATGAGGAGGGCAATGCTATAGATACCACAAGGCTATCCTTTAGCCATAGATATA
>CAZMYP010000140.1:0-954 GCA_964570535.1 uncultured Herbinix sp. | reverse complement strand
AAAGTTGTTTCGTTAAAATTCTACGGTTCAATGATTGAGGCAGAAATTGAAATGTATCAGATTAAAGAGGTAGAACTAAAGGTTACAGCCATAGGGCAGCCAGCAGAGGGCTATGTATTGACTGGAATTGAGTATCAGCCTAAGACTATAGAGATTGCTGCTGAGGATTCCAAGCTAAGAAGTATCAATACCCTTGAGGTATTTTATGATATTACAGGTAGCACTGACAACATAGAAGATTTTGTCGATTTAACAGGTTGGATAGATGAAGGTGTGAATCTAGTTAGTGAAGATACAACAGCTTCAGTAAATGTAACGATAGAGAAGCTTGATACAAAAGAACTAATTATTTGGCCAAGTGATATTGAGATTAAGAATAAGCCTTTAGACCTGGATGCAGTATTTATAACCAAAGGTCCGATTAGGGTAAATATAACAGCTCCTACTAGCGAAATAGATGAAGTAACCAAGAATACCCTAAAGCCATATATTAATCTATGGGGATATTCCTCTGGTACATATAATATAGATATTCAAACAGATCTATCAAGCAGGGTAACCTTTAATGATAGCCCTAAAATCGCATTTGATTTACTGCAACAGCCATAGTAATTAAAGAGCTTCCCAAGGGAGGCTCTTTACTATATAATAGGAAAGTCTTTGGTTATAACTAAAGTATGACTAAAGTATGAAGTAGGTAAAATCGACGATGAAGAACAAATAAATCAAGACAAATAAATCGACGCTTGATGTAGCAAATAAAACTTGACACACCTGGCAACATGTAATATAATACAGAAATGTGACGTGACTAAATGCTTTTGCCACTGCCCCGGGAAAAGAATTTAAGAGCGTATATAATATGATACTAATAAGTATAGAGGCAGCAAGAAAGAATATGCTGCGATTTTGAATGAAAATATGTGAAAGCATTTTCATAAGGAGGAAACCCCA
>CAZMYP010000139.1:0-3392 GCA_964570535.1 uncultured Herbinix sp. | reverse complement strand
GTCTGAGCCATTTTCTTTGAACGGATTCTGTTGATTTTGGCTACGATGAATTTCGGAAAAAAGAGACTTGGGAAAAGGTATCTGCATTCAATGATCAGACCTGAGTCTTCAAAAAGGCGTCGGATTGACCCGCGGGTATATCTCCTCCAGTGGTGATTGATCACATCATGCTGATCCCAGAGTGTCATGAAGGCCGGTACTGTCAGGATGAGTCGGCCTCCGGGTTTAAGAATTCTCATACAGTTCCGGGCAAAACTGGTATCGTCTTCCACATGCTCAATGACATCCAATGCGGTGACCAGATCGTAGGATGAAGAATCGGGACAATGATCCGATAATGGATTCGTGCTTATCCGGGTTCGATGCGGATTGGATTCTGAGATCAGATTGGAGTCGGTTTCTAGCCCGAAGCACTCGCCAAATGACGAAAATACATCAAAACTCAGCCCGTCACCGCACCCGACATCCAGTATCCGTATTTTGACTTATTGCCCAATTTTGATGTGTACTTACGGATTGTATCGACCACAATCTTTTCGCGGGTTCTCCACCACCAATGATGGTTATATAGGCTCGCATACTCGGCTCCATATTGTGGATCCATATCTTGTTTTCTGTCTGATTATGATTGGAGTTTTATTTGGTGTTCAGCCCAATTGTGGTGTCAATAATATAATCGGAACGTTTAAGTGTCTGCTCATAGGCACGATAGACATATTCTCCGATTATTCCCGCAGAAAAAAGGTGGATGCCGCTGAGGAACCAGATAGAAATCATTAGCGACGAAAACCCTTTTGGATTATCCACTGCCACTGCCAGGAAAAAATACAAGACGGCCACAAGCAAAGCAATAGACGAAAATGCCAATCCCAGAAACTGTACAATTTTTATTGGAAGTGAGCTGAATCCGAATATCCCGCTATAGGCAAGCTTGACCAACGCTTTGAATGAATATTTTGTCGTGCCTGCGAATCGGCCGGATCTTTGGTATTCGATGCCTTTATGCCTGAAACCCACCCAGGACCTGAGTCCTCTCACAAAACGGTGGTTTTCCGGTTGGCTGTTGATCGCAGTGACGACATCTTTTTTCATGCAACAAAAATCTCCCGCATCCATTGGTATGGAAATGTTGGAGACGAGTCCAAGGATCCTGTAGAAGCCCCAATAGCACAGGCGGCGCATGATGTCTTCTTTCCGCTTGCGCCTCACTCCGTATACTACATCCGTGCCAGCACGGATTTCGGTAACCATTTCTGCTATCAGTTCCGGTGGGTCCTGAAGATCAGCATCCATTATTGCAACCATGTCTCCTGACGCGTGGATCAGTCCCGCGGAGACGGCGGCTTGATGGCCGAAGTTTCTGGAAAAGAAAATTGCCTTGAACCGAGGATCCGACGCACATATCCGTCGAATAATATCATTGGAGCCGTCTGTGCTTCCGTCACTGACCAACACCACTTCAACCCGACAGGGAGTCAGATGGTCAAATAATCCCACCAGTCTTGAATGGAGCTCTTCAATGATCTCCTCTTCGTTGAAAACCGGAATCACGATTGACAGCATTTCTGGTCCTTCTGGCATGACAGCCTGTGATGAGGGTCATTGGCGGTTTTGTCAAATCCTCTTGATTCTGTCTCGAAATTGAGTTTTCGGGTGCCGTTCTATGACTGGACTCAGATCCATATAACTGAAAATCGGAATTGACACGATTCGCATTCCGTTTTCAAAATGGAATTCATACTGTGTTTGAATGGATTTATAAGTGAGTGTATTTTAAGATAAAATGTGTCTTATTATGTCCTGTTTTGGTTCTGTATTCAGTATGAGTGTTTCTGCCATTTTATGGTATGTTGGACTCATACCGATTATCGGATTTATTATCTATTGTGTGTGGATGGTTTTTGGTGTTGGTGGATCAAGTAAGCATGCCGATATTCTTCTCGTATTGTATTTTGTCCTTTTGTTGTACTCCAGAAGTCTGTCGTTATTGGTACCATTCCCTTTCAATCCGGATGAAGCTCAGTATGTCGCTCAGGCAATGCTGTTTTTTGAAGGTCCGATACCATGGACTCATGTGGATACAACGACCGGAGGCCCACTGGGAACCTATGCGATTATGATCCCATCACTGTTGGGTTTAAGTCCGAGCTATTTTATGGCACGGATTATCGCGATTTCTTTGATATGGGGAAGCTGTTTTTATGGTTACAGAACGGTCCGCTTGTTTTTGCCGGATTCGTGGGCTGCAGTGGTAGTTTTGGCACCGGTGTTGTTTTGGGCATTCGCTGTTAACCGCGATTACATTCATTACTCAAGTGAGTTGGTTCCCATACTATTGTTGAGTGCGTCGTTTTACTATCTGGTTTCGGCGTATTCGGAAGGCGAGCGTTTTAGTCGACTATTGGTGTCCATTGCCTTGGCCAGTATGGTTCCGTTTGCGAAACTACAAGCAGTCGTTATTGCCTTCCCGATTGCCATCATTGGGGTCTTGGCTTGCTTGTGTAAAAACGGAGTCCGGGGATTTGTGCGCCGCCTCCCTTGGATCGTTTTGTCGGGGTTTGGGCTCCCTGCAATGATCCTTCTGCCAGTTTGTCTGTCGGGGGGATGGATGGATTTTGTGAAATCTTACCTTGCCCTTGGTGTTCGGTATGGAGCGTCAGACGGCTTGTTTAGGATTTTTGTTAGAAATGCACTATTGGATTCCCCCTCAGTGTTTATTGCCGGAGCGGCTCATCTTGCCATAATCGCAGTTTTTGTTGGATGGGCAATTGGATGTGCATGGAGTCCGGAGAGGCGGGTTTTCGCCCGCGAGTGGATGCGGCGGGTATTTACATGGCCGATGGTGCCCGCGATCATAGTGTTCTTGGCAGCCGCCTATGCTATAGCTAAACCCGGGACCGGTTTTCCTCACTATTGGCAGTTGATTATGATACCTTCTTCGGTCATCGGTGGTCTGTTTATTGCCCGTATGGACATGCAGGACTATCCTTTTTTTTCCAAACTTCCAACCTTGGGTTTGCTAGGGACATTTGTGTATTCGACGCTCTGGTACGAGTTTGTAGTTTTCAATTCAAATGTGTTCGATCCGAACAACTATTACGGAGAAGATGTGCATGTCGCAGCAGTGGTTTCGTTCATAAATAAAGAAAAACAGCCTGATGACCGTATGACAGTCTGGGGGTGGATGCCCGATTTGTATGTGAAGACCGGGCTCGTGTCAGGAACCCGTGAGGTATCGACTCATATGGCGGTCACGGGAGCGGAAAGAGCCTTCGAAATGATTGAGATAGGCGGGGAAATGAAGGCATATTATCAGGATAGGTTCATGCGGGATATCGAGCGATCCCGACCCGCCTTCGTGGTGGATGCGTGTTATCCGGGTAGTTTCGGAT
>CAZMYP010000138.1:0-3436 GCA_964570535.1 uncultured Herbinix sp. | reverse complement strand
TTGTGACATGGATGTGAAGACAGCTGTGTTCTGGCTCTTAGACTTTGCTGGCTATAACCGAAGGCCAGCAGAGGAGAAGAAACCACATTTGAAATACCAAGTGAATACAAAACCAGAAGTAGCAAAATCAGTGAAGCAAAAACCATTTATTTTGCCCCTAGAATCGAATAATAATGACCATTTGTATTTCTATTTGAAAGAGAAAAGAGGTATTCGAAAGGAAGTTATTGATTATTTTGTAAACCATAGTTTAATTTATGAAAGTCGCCATTATCATAATATAGTATTTAAGGGGAATGACAAAAGTGGAACTACGAGATTTGCCAGTATGCGTGGAGTGTTTGACAAAGATGGAGAAGCATTTAAGTGTGATGTGGCAGGCAATGATAAGAACTATGGATTTAATGTTGTAAATAATGAAAGTAAAGAATTGATTGTCTTTGAAGCAGCAATTGATCTGATGAGCTATGTAGACATTTTTAATGATTTTGATTCCAATAAGCTTGCATTAGGAATGCTTGGGGATGCACCGATTGAAACTTTTCTAAAAGAGAATCCCCAGATTTCTTTCATAAAGTTTTGTCTTGATGGAGATGAACCTGGGAGGAAAGCGGCAGTAGAGTTGATGAAAAAGTATTATAGTCTTGGCTTTGAAGTTGAAGATGCTCCACCACCAGAAGGCTATAAGGATTATAACCAGTGGTTAGTAAAAAGTAGATTAAAGAACCATATGGTAGTACAAAGTCCTACCGAAAGATATATCTGACAGTACCTTGTACTACCAAACAGTAAAAGTGGTAGCTAAAAGTCCTACCACTAAAAGAATAATAACTATCAGGGCATATAATATGGTAGCGAAAAGCCCTACCAAATATATAAATGGTAATGATAAGTCCTACCAAATAGCCTAAGTGGTAGTATAAAGTCCTACCATAGATAATAATAAGGGGTTTTAGGGGAGTTTCCCCTAACCAGTGTCGGCATTGAGGATGTATATCCACAATGCGTATCTGGCCATGTACGGGGGCTAATACTTGGGACTAGAAAAAAGACAGAACTACATTTAAAAAAGAGGAGGTGTACTGTAGCAATGAATGAAGAGTATGCATTTATTACAGAACCAGGAGAGAATAAAGTTCTTGAACTGATAACAGTAGAAGAACTTAAGGATTATCAGGAGAAGTTTAATACAGGCTTTCATTTAACAGATAAGGAAGCAGAGGTTATGCTTGGATATATAGAAGGTCATGATTATCTATTAGGTGAGAATCAAGGTAAGCTTTACCGTGGTGATCTTGCTGAAGTAGTTGGAATGATTTGTTGGGAAGACTTTTCAATGGATGATGTAATTGACTCAGTATGTGAATGGAATTATGAGCTGATTTTGGAAGCGGATGCTTTAAGGAACAATCCTACAGACTTAATTGACTATTCGAAAATGCAAAGTAGATATGATAGCTTAAAAGCAGAAGAATTAATTATGGACAAGTTGTTTCAACAGACTAAATATGCCAAAGAAGTGGAAGAGCTTGCCAGGAAGTTAGCAGATGAATTTATAATGAATATGAATCCGGGTCAAAAAGCAATAGAAACAAAATCTTTGAAAGATGCTATTGTTTCTGTTAATGAGCAAATTAATCAGTATGGAAGTCGAGATAGAGGAAGGTGATGTAAGTGGCAAACCGTGTTCATAGTGTAAGTAAGCTCCTTCGAATGACATCAGAGGAAGCAAAGCTTCTTAAAGAAAATGCATTAGGGGCAAATATGGGGGAATCAGCGTATCTAAGATTAATGATAAGTCAAAAACCAAATGACTATCCAGAAATCAGAAGACTTCTAAAGGATTTAATTAACGAGATTAACAGAATCGGCGTAAACATCAATCAAATTGCATTTAACAACAATGCTGGTTTCTATTCAGAAAATGAAAAAAACAGATTGTTTGCCTACATGCGTAAATTAATTATGAAAGTTGATGAGGCGGTGAAGATCATTGGCAATCACTAAAATTCTTTATATGAAGGACTGTGGTGGTAGCTATCATGGGAAACATTTAAAGAGTTCTCTTGAATATGTTATGAATCTAGAAAAAACACAAAACGGTAGATTGGTTGGTGGAGTAAACTGCCAACCAGATACAGCTTTTGAGCAAATGAAGGAAACCAAACAGAAATTTAATAAAGTAGGTAAACGACAAGGTTATCATCTTATTTTATCCTTCAAGGAAAATGAGGTAGATCCAGATACCGCTTTTCAAATAACAGAAAAGTTCGCTTACGAATATCTGGGTAAATCATATGAGGCGGTATTTGTTGTTCATGACAATACGGATCATGTTCATTCTCATATTGTGTTTAATAGCGTAAGCTTCTTGGATGGAAAAAAATATCGATATGAAAAAGGAGATTGGGCAAATGATATTCAACCAATCACTAATCGGTTATGTAAGGAATATGGATTATCGATTATTGATATCGAAGAGGAAATGAGAGACGGGAAACGAAAAAGCAGTGAGCATTATAAAGAATGGAATGAGCACAGGGATGGGAATTTTTTATGGTCAGATATGATAAGGAGAGATATCGATGCTTGTATCTTGCAGGCATCAGACTATGAAAGCTTTTTAGAACTTATAGCTGCAAAAGAATATGAAATAAAAAGAGGTAAACATCTGGCACTAAAGCCTCCAGGAATGAAGCGCTATCGAAGGTGTGATACCTTAGGAAATGATTATTCAGAAGAAGTAATAAGGGAAAGGATTATTAAAGAGGACTTAGCTTTTTATAGTTCTAGAAAAATCGAAGTTAAGCCACAAATAGTTCGATGTTATGTGAAAAGGTATAAAAAAGCAAAGATGTCAGGATTACAGAAGAGGTATTATGCGAAGCTGTATCGTACTGGTCAGCTTAAGAAGCGTTCATATAGCCAGGTATGGAAGTATAGGGATGATATTTGTAAAATGGACCAGTTGCAACAACAATATATATTTTTAACGAGGCATGATATCTATAATGTAGAGGAGTTGTTATCTGCAATTCATATCCTAACGGAGCATAAGAAAGAATTGAATCAAGAGAAAAGTAAGGTTTTCCGTGCAAGACAGAAATGTAAAGCACTGTTTGATCTTGCGGATGAAATGAAAGAGCTTTTACCAGCAGAAGAGGCATATCAGCAAGGGGATCATTTCTTTTTAGAGGAACATCAAACGTTCTTAAAGTATGAAGGGCAGTTGTTCGGACAAGGATATTCTTATGACGAAGTTGAAAAACTTCGAGATTATTACCGTGAGAAGGTAGCAGAAACAAAAAAGAGAGAAACTGTCCTTAGTAAGGAATTAAGAATAGGTGAGGCGATATGGAGAGATATTTCTGCTAAAGAAGATGGAAGAGTGCCGCAGAAAGAGATGGAATTAGAAGGCAACAAAGAAAGAGTAAGA
>CAZMYP010000137.1:0-3471 GCA_964570535.1 uncultured Herbinix sp. | reverse complement strand
AGGTGGAGCATCCCGTAACTGAGATGGTTACCGGAATTGATATGATAAAGGAACAGATTATGATAGCCTGTGGTGATAAATTAATCTATAGGCAAAAAGATATTGAATTTAGAGGTCATGCAATTGAATGCAGAATAAATGCAGAGGATCCAAAGAGAGGCTTTTTGCCATCTCCAGGTCTGGTGGAGAATGTTGTTTTTCCAGGAGGATTTGGAATCAGAGTGGATAGTGCATTGTATCCTGGTTATGTAGTCCCCCCCTGCTATGATTCTATGGTGGCTAAGGTAATAGCCCATGGAAGAACTAGGGAGGAGGCAATACTTAGAATGAAAAGGGCTCTATCGGAGCTAGTAATAAATGGTATAGAGACAAATGTAGATTTTCAATATGAGCTTTTGGAAAAAGATGAAATTCTGTCAGGAAAGTATAATACAGGATTAATTGAGGGAAAGAAGCATTATGAATAAAAATCTGTTTAAAACAAAGCAATATGCCACTTCAAAAGTATATCGTTCAAGACCACATGAGCATTTGACACAGACAGAGGAGAAACCCAATGTACCTCAAGGCATAATGACTAAATGTCCAGGCTGCGGTAAGGTTATATATACGAAGCTCCTTATGAAGAATATGAAAATGTGTGAATGTGGATATTACTTTAAGGTGTCTGCCAATGAACGGCTGGCAATGATCTTAGATGAGGATACATTTGTAGAAATAGACCAGCAATTGACAACAAGGGATCCCTTGAACTTTCCAGGATATGGAGACAAGCTGGTTAAGACTCAGACACAGACTGGCCTGGTAGATGGATTAGTAACTGGAAAGGGGCAAATAAGTGGCATCTCAACTTATATAGGGGTTATGGATGCATCATTTTTTATGGGTAGCATGGGTACTGCTATAGGAGAGAAGCTTGCTCGGTTATTTGAAAGGGCAACGAAAGAACAAGTTCCAATTATAGTATTTACTGCTTCCGGTGGAGCAAGGATGCAGGAGGGGATATTTTCTCTAATGCAGATGGCTAAGGTTAGTGCCGCAGCTGCTAAGCACAGTGCAGCAGGGCAGCTGTATATCACGGTTCTTACTGATCCTACTACAGGTGGTGTTACTGCCAGCTTTGCTATGCTCGGAGATATTATATTAACAGAACCCGGGGCTTTAATTGGATTTGCAGGACCACGTGTAATTGAGCAGACCATAGGGCAGAAGCTTCCCCAAGGGTTTCAGAGAGCAGAGTTTTTGTTGGAGCATGGCTTTGTAGACAGCATAGTGACCAGGGATAAGATGAAGAATACCTTAGGTGCAATATTAAGGCTCCATAATAAAGAGGATTCTGATAATTCTATAAAAGATATAGAAGCTAATATAGAACAAAATACGGAACATAGGATAGAGCAGAAAACAACAATCAATAATAAGCCTATAGACCCAATATCGATAGATATAACACCGTGGGAGAAGGTTAAATTAGCAAGGATGCCCATTAGGCCTACTGGGCTAGACTATATAGAGCTTCTTTTCGAAAGCTTTATTGAGCTACATGGAGACCGCTTATATGGTGAGGATAGTGCCATAGTTGGGGGAATCGCTTTTTTTGGTAATACTCCTGTAACTGTTATTGCGCAACAAAAAGGACGTAATACTAAAGAGAACATATCAAGAAATTTCTCTATGCCCCATCCTGAAGGATATAGGAAGGCTCTTCGTTTAATGAAGCAAGCAGAAATATTTGGTCGTCCAGTTATCTGTTTAATTGATACACCAGGTGCCTTTTGTGGAATTGGCGCAGAGGAACGAGGACAAGGAGAAGCCATTGCCACAAATCTGGCAGAAATGATGATGCTAAAGACACCGATTATCTCTCTTGTTATCTCGGAGGGAGGAAGTGGCGGAGCATTAGCTTTGGGTGTAGCTGATAGGGTATATATGCTTGAGCATGCTGTATACTCTATATTATCCCCTGAGGGCTTTGCCAGTATTTTATATAAGGATTCCTCAAAGGCTGAAGCAGCAGCAAAGGACATGAAGCTTACGGCTCAGGATCTTTATCAATATAGAATTATTGATGGAATTATTTCAGAGCCTCAGGGTGGGGCACATAATAATTTTGATTTTGTAATGACTCAAGTTAGGGAGCTCCTTAAGGGTGACCTTGAAGAACTTATAGCATTACCATTAGATGATATGCTAGAGAAAAGATATCAGAAATTTAGGAACATCTGATATTTCTTTTGGAGACTAGTGAATATCTATAACTATTATATAGATATTTAATAAAAGTATATAATTGATAGTGTTGTAGAGGGTAGCAAAAAGTGATAAGATTATTATAATACGTATAATTTGGAGGTTAAAATGGCTATTTTTCAAGTGGACTATTTTTCAGACTCATTAAGAAGAAGCACCTGCTTTCACTTAGTACTACCTAACGATATGCCCCCTATGATGACAAAAGACAATGAACACCATAAGAGGAAGATAAAGACCCTGTTTTTACTCCATGGATATTCTGGCGCAAGTAAGGATTGGCTTCTAGGAGCTTCAGTGCAAGAATTAGCTGGCAAATATAATATTGCTGTTATTATGCCATCATGTGAGAATAGCTTTTATTTGGACGGTAAGGGAACTGGAAGAGCTTATGGAACCTATGTAGGACAGGAATTAGTTGAATATGTAAGAAGAACCTTTGGCCTAGCCATGGAAAAAGAGGATACCTTTATAGGAGGACTTTCCATGGGAGGATTCGGTGCTATCCGTACTGGAGCTTTCTATCCAGAGACCTTCGGAAAGATTGTTGGTCTTTCCTCTGCACTGATAATTAACAACATTAAGAATAAAAAAGAAGGCTTTACAGATTATATAGCAGATTTTGATTATTATGCCTCAGTATTTGGAGATTTGGATAAATTAGATAACAGTGTAAATAATCCAGAATACATAATTAAGAAGCTAATAGATGGAAATAAAGCAGTACCCCCATATATATGGCATGTGGTACAGAGGATTTCCTTATTGAGGAAAACAGAGGGTTTTATGATTTCCTAAAATCTAAAGCCGTAGAGGTAGAATATGTAGAAGGTCCAGGAAATCATAATTGGGATTTCTGGGATAAGTATTTGGAACCTTCCATACAATGGTTATTAAAATAAGATAAGAAAAACACCTTCATAATCAGCTTCTGTGAATGAACTGACCCTAAGAAGGTGTTTTGCCTTTGTAATTGGTGTTGATTAATAAGGATTATTAGATTATTCTTCTTCGTCCTCTTCCAAGGATTCTTCTTCTTTATTAATAAGCATAACCTGTCTTTTTCTAGCCATAACATCACTATCAAGGTATTCATCATAGGTACCGATTTTGTCAATCAATCTGCTATGTGTAATCTCCATAATGCGATTTGCACTAGTCTGGACAAATTGGTGATCCTGAGAGGTAAATAGAACAACGCCAGGGAACTTAATTAATCCG
>CAZMYP010000136.1:0-3490 GCA_964570535.1 uncultured Herbinix sp. | reverse complement strand
ACCGGGTTTTCCTATGTATTCGATTCCCGTTATCCGCTTAAATAAAATTAGGTACTACGCATAAAGCGTAGTACCTAATTTTATTTAAGTGATTCATATAAGTGATTGGGAAGAATGAAACATGAGCCCACTGGCGAAATGATTTAATTCTTCCTAAGCTTTGTTCATGTATTTTGGACAAAGCTTTTTTCCGTTTATCCGCGTTGTGATTCATATAAGTGAGTCGGGAAGAAGAAATTCGCGAACCCTCTGGTGAGCGTCTTTTGTTCTTCCTAAGCCTTGGCCGTGCTTTTATACAAAGCTTTTTCCCGATTACCAGCGTTATGAGTTGCATGTATGGTATATTTAGATCAGACTACCGATTGTCTATCTAACTAAACATTTATTCTGTTTGGAAGTATCTCCTATTATAAATATAATGGGAAGTTCACTGGTCAGCATCTCTCTATAATTATACATGCAATTCCAAACGCCGGTACTTGAAAGGAGAAGTATTCTAACCAATGATTGTATATTATGGATTTCGTACAGATTAACAAATTTTACTATCTCATTCGTTTTATGTGCCAAAAAGAAATTTCGTATATAGCTACTATAATGTATGGCTTCATATATTTTCAGTTCTAAATCATAAACATTATTAGAAGGATTATAATATTGGGAATTTGTTGTAAACTGTGGTTGAATCTTATCATACAAAGGATTTGAATCACCTCTAATAAGCCATTCCATCTTTGTATCAATATCCAAACCGATTTTATCTAAACGCAATTTAAGATCATCAAGAACCGTCGGATTCCATTTATCTTTTAAAAATCTTGGCGTTTTTGAACAAACCAATCTTCAAATTTTCCTCCTATCTTTACAAATTCATCAGCCACAAACGACTGTCAATTATATGATTAAGCGCATGCGTACAATACTCAAGCAACACGTAAGTCATGAGGACTTATCTAAGTAAAGTGTTTTTTGAAACATATCAATTGCATTCATGTATTAAGAATGATGAGCATGCTAAAGATTGTAAAGCAATCCTACAACACAAACATAATAAATAATATTGGTAATGTCTTTTTTATGTCCCTATTCACAAGCAAATATACTATTCCATATGTAAATCCTCCAAGTGTTGACAATAATCCGACTGAAATACTTCCCTTGGTAAAAATATGTGCTAATCCCCATGTAAACGCTAGTATAATTCCGCCATAAGGAATATTTTTTTTCTTAAACCATAACTCAAATGCTTTTTGTCCATATACTAAAATTAAAGTAAATAGAGCTGTTTCAAAAACATAATAAATATACTGAAAAATAAACTTTAGTAATCCATTATATCGAAACTCTTTAACCACTTTAAAGCCGTTCCAATCCCAATAGGAAACACATAGTGAAAAAACAATACATAAAACTATGCATAACCACTGCCACAGCTTCATTTTTCCTTTTGTTATAAATATGTCAAATCCATATCTGCGTTTAGAAACTTCCAGAATCACGCATGTAATAATTCCCCATGTTATGCAAGTGATAATCCAATGAATAATATTTTGACCAACATTCCAATCAGCCATTTGATGACCGTAAATTATAGGTTCTAATAAATACGCATATATTGCTTCTATTCCCAAACCAGAAAATGCACATAATGCTAAACACAAATAATTTATACCTTTTACACCAATAATTCTTTCTTCCATTAATCTTTTTGCCTCCTGAATAATCTAGGATATATAAGAAATAGTTGTATACTTCGTACCTTCATTCTTAACTAACAAAGCGACTGCTTTGTTAGCAATATTATCTCCGTTAACTCTTCCCAATCACCATCATAACTAAACCCTTTCATATTAGCCATAGCAGCTAAACCATGTACCATTGCCCACATAGCTATCAGGTTATTACGTTGATTACTTTTAGGAATATTATAAGCTTCCATGCAAGCAGTTGCTATCTCTTTAAAGATACAAAATGCCTTATAATCCCCAATAAACTCACTTTCTGTCAATTGGATACTATAATCTTCATTATCATATATAAATGAAAAATAGTGCGGGTTCTTGGCAAAGAAATTAACATATGCTTTTCCCATCCCAATCGCTGTTTCCCTTTGATTCTCACATTTAGAACCTTCTAATAATGCATTAGAAAATCGCTCTGTAACGTATTCTTTCATAGAATCTAGAAGTTTTTCTTTATTTGCATAATGATTATAACATGCAGTTGGAGAAACCCCTACTCGTTTTGCTAATTTACGTAACGAAAAATTATATATTCCTTCTTCATGTATTAATGCTAATCCTTCCTCTATTAATTCTGTTTGTAAATTGCCATGATGATATGGTTTTTCATTCAATTTAATTCACCTACTTACTTTATTTCTTGTATACTAATCTAACATTCATTTCTTTTTTTGTAATACCATTCTTCTTTGCGTTTGCATCCCAAAAAGTCCGATGTGCCAAAAATTTAAATACAAAGGATGGAAGATTAGAATTAACATATATATCTTCACTACTTACTCTATTTTTTATATTTTCTGTTAAAAGAACCATTACTTTTCCTAAACTTGCTAGAGGACCTCTTCCAAGTGGCATACCACCCTTTATCATACCGCCATTCATTTCTCCCGTTCCAATACCAATTCCTTGCCCCCATGTAATATTTGCTCTAGTACAAAAGTTTTTCACCATTGCTAAAGCATATTTATTTTGGTCGCCTTCATAAAAGCCATTATTAGCAATTGCATATACAATTATATCCTTATTCTCTTTCTCTTTGTACGCCTTTTCAAGAAGAAGCATCTGTTCTAGTAAATGTGCTGGAATGCCATCTACATACAACGGGAATGCAACAATAAATATATCACTTTTTATAATCTGACTAATTTCTTCTTCTTTTAGCAAGGATTTATTAATGGAATATCTTATAATCGTATTCTCTTTGCTTAATCTTTCTTCGATTATTGATAGATATACCTCAGAATTACTATCTTTAACTTTAGAACTACCATTTAGTGTTGCAATTACCATTGCTTAATTCCTCCTAATTCCTCCTTATTATCTAAGAATGTAATCTTGTTTTCTGATGCTCCAAAATTAATTCCCATACCTTTAACTCTGCCTTCTGTAGTATTTTTTTCCTCATTGGTTAAGTCATAGCCATAAAAATAGACTGTTAGCTTTGGTTGATTATCATATCTTAATTTGTGATGCATCTTGCCGGCTCTTTTTGTAAAATATGGGTGACAAATGGAAATGGAACGGTCAATTAATTTCTTAACATAAGGGCTGAATTCACCATAGATACATTTACTGACAATAATAACTTCCGTGCAATTACCAAGATATTCGCCCATTCGATTATACTCATCATGCAATACACATTGACCTGGATTCTTAACCCAGCACCCAAAACAACCGATACACTTAGTCGGTTCCTTTTCCATCTTTGTAAGAACAACCATATCTTCTGATATTTTATCTGCTCC
>CAZMYP010000135.1:0-3641 GCA_964570535.1 uncultured Herbinix sp. | reverse complement strand
GGTACGCACGGTGCTGTGAGAGGACGGCGGTTAGTCACCGCCTCCTACTCGATTACATAAGAATCGGCATCTTATTGTTACAGTGATTGTTTCAACCTTTTTACCAGATTTTTTGTCATAAACACTAATTTTACATTTGCCAGATTTAAGAGTCTTTAGTATCACCATCTTACATCCAGCCGCCATCTAGACTAATCACCTGGCCGGTGAGATACTGGTTCTTCTCGGCTAGATAATATACTAAATCTGCCACTTCTTCCACACTTCCAAGGCGGCCCACTGGGATTTCTTCCTTCAGCTGAAGTAGCTCTTCTTCAGAAAGAAAGTTATTCATCTCGGTATCTATAGCTCCACAGGCAAGGGCATTTACTTGTATATTGCTTGGTGCCAGTTCTTTGGCAAGGGCTTTGGTAAAGGCGTTTATTCCCCCCTTGGAGGCTGAGTATGCCACTTCACAGGAAGCTCCTACCTTGCCCCAGACAGAGGATATATTCACAATTCGTCCGCTTTTATTGCTGACCATTTCTGGGATAGCTAATGAACAGCAATTATATACAGAGGTTAGGTTTGTTGTTATTATCCTGTTCCAGTCCTGAGGATTCATATCTGACAAGAGGCCAACATATGATATTCCGGCATTGTTAACCAACACATCTAATGAAACAAATTGATTTTTAATAAGCAGGAACAGTTCTTTGACTGTATCATAATTTCCCATATCCCCCATGAAGGCTATACAGGAGACCTGATATTTTTCTATCTCAGACTTGGTCTGGCTAAGGCTTTTCTCATCCTTAGAGCCGTTAATTATGATATTGAAGCCTTCTTTGGCAAACCGGATTGCAATAGCTTTTCCAATTCCTCTTGAAGAGCCTGTTACCAATACTGTCTTATTGGTTTTTTTGTCTGAAGCTTTACCATATAAATCAGGCATTTTATCACCTCACTGTCAAATCAAAATGTATTTAAAATAGTATAACACACCTTATTTCTATTATAAAGACCAGTTGATTAGAAATAGCCTCTATGATAAAATATCTATATGTGCGAGGTGGAATTTATGGGGAAAAGTGCTAGTAAAATATTTGCTAGAGGATTTTTGAAGTCTTTTCTTTTAGTGGCTTTATTTGCTGTGGTTAGTGTGCTTAGCTACAAGCTGTTTATACATTCCTATGGCATTGAAGGTAATGATATTATAGAGATTATTCCTCCAGTCCATAAGCAAAAGATTATTACTGAGGCAATAATTGATGGAGTGTCTAAGCATTTAATTTACTCAATAGATGAGGAAACCGGAGATATAGATAAATTATTACTGGAGATTTTTAATTGTGAAGAACAGAGCCTTTATTATATTACCATCCCTATTAAAACGCAGCTTAACCTTTCAGATTCCCTGCATAAAGAACTTGTTCTTGAAATGCCATCTATGCCCCAGTTCCTTAAGCTTTCAGCGATTACAGGTTATTTCCCTAAGGAATTAGCCTACGAGTATGGAGTGCTAATGATAGAGGATTTGCTTGATATTCAAATCAGCTATTATTCTGTAGTACCTCAAAATATTTATGAAACTGTATTTGTCACTGAGACTACAGATCAACAGGGGCCTGAGCAATCTCTTCCTAGAGAAATATTTTCAGATCAATTTTTGGATTATTTGCAGACTATAGAAACTGAAACACAACTACGTGATTATATAAAAAAGCTTTATGACGAGATTATTTCTAATCTTCCTTATAAGGATAAGCTTAATTATATGGAGAGCTATTTGAATATTACAGGGGAGAATATTATATTTGAAATGATTTCAGGAGTAGACAGTAACAGTGCATTTACAATTAATGAGCAGATGGTGGCAAAGCAGCTTAAGGCATACATTGGTGAATAAACCTATTCATTATAGCAGAACATAAAAATGTGAGGAAAGAATCGCATTGTCAGGTGCAGATATATGAGGGCAAAAAATGTTTGGTAAAAACAACAAAAACAAGACGACAAAAGTATTTTATAAGTACATGACGATTATTGTGGGCTCTGTATTAATGGCGGCGGCAGTTAATTTTATCTATGAACCTTTGGGGCTGGTAACCGGAGGATTAGCGGGTCTTGCCATTATAGTTAAAGAAATTACCGGATTTATATTGGAAGGTGGATTTCCTGTTTGGCTATTTACAGTCATAACAAATATTCCTTTATTTATTATATCTATTAAGCTTTTGGGAATAAAGACAATGTTAAATGTATTCATAGGCACCTCTAGCTATATTTTAGCCTTAATGGTTATTCCTATATATGATTTTCAATTTAACGATATGCTCTTGTCGTCTGTGATAGGGGGAACCATAACCGGAATTGGTCTGGGAATGGTATTTTCTTATTCCGCGTCCACAGGGGGTACAGATCTTTTGGCAACTCTAATCCAGAGATTCAAAAGGCATCTATCTGTGCCGGTCGTTCTTATCTTTATTGATGGAGCAGTAATTGCAATAGGTGCATTGGTATTCGGACTGGGAAATGCATTATATGCTATTATTTCTGTATTTATAGCTGCAAAAGTATCTGATGGCATATTAGAGGGCTTAAAGTTTGCAAAGATGGCATATATTATATCTGATGAATATGACAAAATTGCAAAAGCTATAATGACCTCTCTTGATCGAGGGGTTACGGGGATTAGTTCCACAGGAATGTTCTCCAATAAGGATAGAAAGATGCTTTTTTGTGTTGTTTCAAAAAAGGAAATAGTGAAAATTACTGAAATTGCTAAGCAGATAGACCCAAACTCTTTTGTAATTGTTAACGATGTCCGAGAGGTTATGGGTGAGGGTTTTATAGAATATAGACAGTAAATAAAACAAATAATAATTAATTTCTCGGTAAAAACACATAATTTTTCTTACAATATACAAAATATACAAAACGTTAAAACTGATTTTGTTAAAATGATATATGGTTTATATAAATCAAATGGTGTATCATACTTTTATAACTAGTACAAGAACAAATACGAAATGAAATGTATAGGAGGATTTGTAATGGCAAGTGTATCATTAAAAAATATTACTAAGCAATATCCTGGCGGCGTAGTTGCAGTTAAGGATTTTAATCTTGAAATAGCTGACAGAGAATTTATTATTTTCGTTGGACCATCAGGCTGTGGTAAATCAACAACACTACGTATGATAGCAGGTCTTGAAGAAATTACACAGGGTGAGCTTTATATTGGTGACAAACTGGTTAATGACGTTGAGCCAAAAGATAGAGATATCGCCATGGTTTTCCAGAACTATGCTTTGTATCCACATATGTCAGTGTATGACAATATGGCATTTGGCTTGAAGTTAAGAAAAGTCCAGAAGGACCAGATTGATAAGGTTGTTCATGAAGCAGCTAAGATTCTTGATATAGAGCATTTGTTAGACCGTAAGCCTAAGGCTCTGTCCGGTGGTCAGAGACAGCGTGTAGCTATGGGACGTGCAATTGTTCGTAATCCTAAGGTATTCCTTATGGATGAGCCTCTATCAAACCTTGATGCTAAGTTAAGAGTACAGATGCGTATTGAGATTTCTAAACTACATCAGAAATTACAGACTACATTTATATATGTAACTCATGACCAGACAGAGGCTATGACTCTTGGT
>CAZMYP010000134.1:0-3700 GCA_964570535.1 uncultured Herbinix sp. | reverse complement strand
AGGTACTTATGTAAACTAATAGGATCATTAATAGTACCCTGGTATTTATCCATACTGATAAATGTTCCCGTACTTGGGTTCATATATCTAGCTCTTAGATAATATAAACCTGTAGAACCATTAAATTGTTCTTCACAGTATAGATAATCATTTTCTCTTGTGCCAGTTCTGTCTAATAAATTTCCAAATGCATCATATATATAGGTGTCTATTATTGTTTTGCCATCATTTACAACAACCGCATTAGTTAATCTATCTTGATTATCATAGCTATCTTCAGCTATTAAGACGTCAGGTTTTTCTATGGGACTTGTTTTCTTTTATTTCCTATTTCCTATTTCCTTGTCTTGACAATGAGGTTTTATTCATTAAGAGCATCAGATTTTCTACCAAAAACTGAAGGTATAAATCCTGCAGCCTTATAGCCAACAAAGCATATGTCCTTGCTGTCGACATTATAGCTTTCACATACCCATCCAAGCCGATCATCTGTTACAAAGCTTTGATAAGCCTGTGCATTTTATACAAATTCCCGGTTAGCAGTTGCTTTTGCTTTACTATCGGTTCCATTGCTTATGACAGCGATTAGTGTCTGACCTCCACTAGCATCCAAGTAATCTTTGATAGCAATAAGCTGTGTTTTATTCAATTTACTACCTTGTACAAGAAAAAAGGATGCATTTTTAGATGCATCCTAGAATAATATTTTTACCACTGCTTCCTCCCTTGTCTAGTGTGAAGATGACCTTTCTTCACACTACTCCCCTGTAGTTTCAAGCTGACCCATCTCATCCGTTACATAGATGTCAATCGAAAATTCCTTTATTCCATCTTCAATGTTAAGCGACCCTCTAATTGTGGTTTGGCCTTCCCCGATTGCCATAATAACACCGTTTTCATCTATAGTAATTATATTATCGTCAGCCGATTCGGCCATTATGAAATAAGGAAGATCCCAGGGTAAGGAAGCAATTAACTGATTTGAGGAACCAACCACCATTGTTACTCCATCTTCTAGCTCCACAGTAGCGACGGGACTCGGTTCAGAGATCCACTCGCCCATGAGCTCCCCATCTTCGGTTTCTTCAAGGTATTCCTCTTCTGGGTAAAGATAGGTCTCAGCTTCCATCATAGGCTGGGCAGAACCGTAGATTAATACTGGCTCAATGTCGTCGTCTATGCGAAATACTGCACTCAAATCCTTGGCGATTGCGAACTTAGCTAAAACCACTCCGGTATCATCAAACACTGCTTCAACAATATAGAACCAATCCACAACAAGTGCATCGGGATAATTGATTGTGTAGTTACCGAGATTGCTGTTCAGGCTTGTAGCAGCTGTCGGCAGATGCTCAATAATCGCGTTAGCAGATAGGTCCGAAACCTCTAAAGTACTATCCGTGAAGATATATTCACCATCCGGGGAAATCTCTAGATTACCGGAGTGACTAACCGAAACCCTCTCCCCCTTATCAGACAAGCTAAAATTAATTGAGAATTGATTCTCCGCGTCTGGAATGGTCTCAAATAACCCCGTGTTACCATCTGCAATCATAAGGCCGTAGATGACTGTATCAAGTGCTCTGGATGTTTCTTTAAATTGATCTTAGATGTGAGGGAGAATAAATATGGTAGCAGAGAAAAACAAAGCAAAATACCTTTATTCATATTGTTGTGTGAATCCTATGTGTGAAGAAGAGTTATTTCATATTTGCGACAACAATGAGGATGTAACTTATGACATATTCATAAAGCATGTCGATAGAGATGAATTCAATGATCTTTGCAGGTGTCTAGGATACAATAAAGACTTTAGAATAAAAAACGATTGGCATGTTTCATACCACAAAAGTGACTATAATGGGGAAACTATATATTTTTTACGCCATTCAGCAATTGAATATGTTTTTAAAAGGCAAACAAGTTGACTTAAGCTACTCCTTTACGAGCGAAGAGGAAACCCTAGCATCAAATGTTTAAAGAGCAAATGTTAATGAAAAAGACAATATGTAGTGAGCAAATATAATAAAAAACAAAAAGAGTCTGTTATAAAACAGATTCTTTTTTTATCCAAAAACATTATAATATCTCCGACAGGGTTCGAACCCACGTAGCATGGTTTTGGAGACCAGCCGATTTACCAATTATCTTTAAGGACATATAATGTGTGGAATATCCACAAGCGATGCACACGGGATTCGAACCCGCAAAGCAGTTAAGCCCAAGTGAGTAGCAGTCACCTTCCTAGCCATTTCGGATATGCATCATGTGAGTATAAAAGGTGATGGTGAGATTTGAACTCACGTATCTCGGATTTGCAGTCCAATGCCTTAAGCCGCTTGGCTACATCACCATATTGTATTAAAGTACAGGATGATGGAATTGAACCATCGTTACTGGCATATCAGGCCAGTGCACTACCATTGTACTAATCCTGCATAAACTGGGATACAAGGATTCGAACCTTGAAGTCACGGAGTCAAATTCCGCTGCCTTAATCCATTTGGCTATATCCCAATAATGTTCGTGATACGATTTGAACGTACACAATGACATGACCCAGGTTCATAGCCTGGCGCTCTATCCGTTGAGCTACACGAACATATGACGATACGTACAGGACTCGAACCTGTAAGGCTTTTTAGGGCCATGTCTGTTCTCCGGACAGGTGACTTGCCAATTAGTCTAACGTATCATATAAGCTGGGGAGACAGGATTTGAACCTGTACTAACCAGAGTCAGAATCTGGCATGTTGCCGTTACATTACACCCCGATAAATTTATGTCATGTTTTTTTGGCGATCGACATGACGCGAACTCTCCGGTTTTATACGGATAGCGCCGCAGATAGGATTCGAACCTACAGAGCTTTTTAGGGCCCGACTATTTTCAAGACAGCTACTCTTCCCCCACTGAGTGACTGCGGCATATTGGTGCTTATTTGTTCAAAACAAGCACCTTATCTATTGTTGTGTCTAGGACATGGGCAAGCAATACAAAATTATCAAGTGTTGGCATTGTAGCGCCTTTAAACCATTTATATATAGCCTGTGGAGTACCGAATCCCATTACTTCCTGTAATGCAACCACTGCGACTCCATTTTCCTTCATTAATTCTTTTATGTTTTTCCCTGTTTCTTCAAGATTTATTGTAGGCATTTCCTTTTTGCTCCTTTCTTGTACTTGTCTTGTACTTATTGGCTTTAAAAGGCGTAAAAATAAGCACCTTTCAATCCTCAAGGTGCTTTTGAATATAGAAAAAGCACCACGGATCTCCGTGATGCCTAATATATGTATATGAAAATGTCCACTACTGCATTCAACATTTTACATTAACATTTCTCGCATCACGAATAAGACCACTTTGTCTACTAATCTGACGTTGTGACCAACAAATACTCTGTGATGTTCTGCTAATGTTCTTTACTGTTAATGCAACCATGATAATTTTCCTTTCCGAATTCTTTATTATTTGGGATCTTATCCCTGCTTCTGAGTTTATTATACTACTTATTATCAATGATGTAAATATACTTGTAGTATACTATGAAGGAAATTAGCTTTTTATAACTACCTAAATTTTATGTTCATTAAAAATAAAATCCATGCGGATCAATTTGCTGAAAATTTACCATCTGATTGGAAATAGAATTCTTGATGCTTGTTCATAAGATACTAAAAAAATAAGTGGTGATGTCAG
>CAZMYP010000133.1:0-3718 GCA_964570535.1 uncultured Herbinix sp. | reverse complement strand
GTAACGGTTGTTTCATTAATTGAAACAGGAATTATTAATAACCCTAAAGATGGTATTAAGATTCTTGGCAATGGAGAACTTACTAAGAAGCTGAATGTCAAGGTTAATGCATACAGTGCGAGCGCAGTAGAAAAGATTCAGGCTCTTGGTGGAAAAGCTGAGGTGATTTAAACATGTTAAAGACATTCCAAAATGCTTTAAAGGTTAAAGAAATTAGGAGTAAATTATTTTACACATTATTAGCTCTTATTCTTGTAAGATTTGGTACTTTGCTTCCAGCACCTGCTGTAAGCAGAGAGGCCATTAAGGATGTGTTTTCTACTATAAACCTAGGTTTCTTTAACAATCTAACAGGTGGATCTTTTTCCAGAATGTCGATATTTGCATTAAGTATATCTCCCTATATTTCATCCTCTATTATTGTACAGCTTCTTACAATTGCTATACCTAAGTTGGAAGAGCTACAAAAAGAGGGAGAAGATGGAAGAAAGAAAATTGAAGCACTAACACGATATTTGGCTGTTGGACTTGCAGTTGTCGAAGGATCTGCAATGGCAATAGGTTTTGGAGGAAGTCCAGGAGTATTGGAAGGCGGATTAACATTTACTAATGTAGTAATTTTAGCTGCATCCTTTACAGCCGGTTCCACCTTTCTTATGTGGCTTGGAGAAAGAATTACACAAAACGGCGTTGGAAATGGTATCTCTATTATTCTTTTGATTAATATAGTATCTACAATGCCAGCAGATTTTGTGAATTTATATTACGGCTTTGTATATCAAAAGCCTGTACTGAATGCTATTATTGCAGTATTAATTATTCTAGCAGTAATTTTATTTACCGTTGTATTCGTATTGCTATTGCAAGATGGTGAAAGAAAGATACCTGTTCAATATGCAAAAAAAGTACAAGGTAGAAAGATGGTGGGTGGACAAACATCCCATATTCCTTTGAAGGTAAATACAGCAGGGGTAATTCCAGTAATTTTTGCTGGATCATTAATGTCATTTCCAAGTGTTATAGGATCCTTCTTTCAGGTATATCCAGGAAGAGGAACTATAGTGGAGAAGTTCCTTAAATTAATGAGTCAGAATGAATGGCTAAAAATTAATTTTAAGAATTTTGATTTTGCAGAGTTTAAGTACTCACTTGGACTGCTGATTTACATTTTATTGATTATTTTCTTCGCATATTTTTATACTTCAATTACATTTAATCCAATTGAAGTAGCTAACAATATGAAGAAGCAGGGTGGATTTATTCCTGGTATACGTCCAGGAAAGCCTACTACTGATCATCTATCTAAAGTACTTAATCATATTATATTTATAGGTGCCATAGGATTAATCATTGTATCTATTATACCAATATTCTTTTCTGGAGCATTTGGAGCCAATGTAAGCTTTGGTGGTACTTCAATCATAATTATTGTTGGTGTTATAATCGAGACAATTAAGCAAGTCGAATCACAGATGCTAGTACGTCATTACAAAGGATTTTTAAATGACTAATAACTAATTTCGTAGTAAGACAATCATTCTTAGGATTAAATAATCCCAGATTGTCTTACTACGGTATATTGTTTTCAGGGGGTTATAACATGAAGGTAGTAATGTTAGGGGCACCAGGTGCCGGTAAGGGAACACAGGCAAAGAAAATTGCGGCAGATTATGGCATACCCCATATTTCAACAGGTGATATATTCAGAGAAAACATTAAGAATTCAACCCCGCTTGGAGAAAAGGCAAAGGGGTATATGGATCAGGGACTTTTGGTACCAGATGAATTGGTTCTTGAACTTATTGTAGATCGTTTTGATGCTCCTGATTACGTAGATGGATATGTGTTAGACGGTTTTCCAAGGACTATTCCTCAGGCAAAAGCACTGGATGAGGCACTGGATAATAAAAATGACAAAATTGAATTTG
Source organism: uncultured Herbinix sp. (assembly GCA_964570535.1). Taxonomy (GTDB): domain Bacteria; phylum Bacillota; class Clostridia; order Lachnospirales; family Lachnospiraceae; genus Mobilitalea. Next base: position 1,790 of record CAZMYP010000133.1, on the reverse strand, counting down.
CGATTGATGTGGATGTTCCTGATGAGGTCATTATAAGCAGAATGGCAGGAAGAAGAGCCTGTCTTAACTGTGGAAGGACATATCACGTAGATACACTACGTCCCAAGGTAGAAGGCAGCTGTGATTATTGTAGTACTCAGCTAGTCCTAAGAGATGACGATAAGCCAGAGACGGTTAAAAAGAGGTTGCAGGTATATCATGAGCAGACTCAGCCACTTCTGGATTATTATAAAGAAAAAGGTATTCTATATAGTGTAGATGGTACCGGTAGTATTGATAATATATATAATGAAATAATGAATGTACTAAAGGCTTAAGAGTTAGCGCAATCTGAAAGGAAGAGTTTCATGCCAATAAGCGTAAAATCTGAACGAGAAATAGAACTGATGCGAGAATCCGGAAGGATTCTAGCAAAAGTATTGGAAGAACTGGAAAGTATAATCAAACCTGGAATCTCAACAATGGATGTTGATAGAAGGTGTCATGAGATAATCAAGAGTTATGACTGTATCCCATCCTTTTTGGATTATAACGGATTTCCTGCTTCCCTCTGTATTTCAGTAAATGATGTGGTGGTCCATGGTATCCCTAATAAGAAGCATATTCTTAGAGAAGGTGATATTGTTGGTTTAGATTGCGGAGTAATATATAAGGGTTATCACTCTGATGCAGCTAGAACAGTTCCTGTTGGGGAGATAACAAAAGAAGCTAAAAAGCTAATTGAGGTAACAAGGCAGAGCTTTTATGAAGGTATTAGGCTTGCTAAAGAAGGGAATCATCTACATGAGATCTCGGAAGCAATTCAAAGCTATGTAGAATCCTTTGGTTTTTCTGTAGTAAGAGACTTGGTAGGCCATGGAATAGGAAAAGACCTTCATGAGGAGCCTCAGATACCTAATTTCAAACAAAGAAACAGAGGTCCTAGGCTCAAGGCAGGTATGACACTAGCAATTGAGCCTATGGTAAATGAGGGACGCTATGATGTCTTTTGTATGGACGACAACTGGACTGTTGTTACTGAGGATGGAACCCTATCCTCACATTATGAAAATACCATACTGATAACAAGTGGTGAGCCTGAAATACTTACAAAGCTATAAGAATATCGGAGTTATTTATGAATGAATTAATAGGATCTTTCATAAGATCAAGATCTGGTAGAGACATTGGAAAACACTATGTAATAATTAATGCCCATAATGAATATCTATATTTAGTGGATGGTAATATTAGAACCTTGGACAATCCAAAAAAGAAGAACATAAAACATATTAGCAGGTTAAATTATTCTAATCCAATTCTTGTTGAAGCAATTAAGAATAAATCAGTAAAGAACGAAGAAATCAAAAGAGCAATAAAACTGTTACAGATTGAAATATCAAATAAGGAGGTTGAGTAATGTCTAAATCCGATGTAGTAGAAATCGAGGGTACCGTGCTAGAGAAGCTTCCCAATGCGATGTTTCAAGTTGAGCTGGAAAATGGGCATAAGGTGTTAGCCCATATTAGTGGAAAGCTACGGATGAACTTTATTAAGATAGTACCTGGAGACAAGGTAACTCTAGAGCTATCTCCCTATGATTTGACCAAAGGAAGAATCATATGGCGTGATAAATAGTCTAAAGCAATTTATTAAAAAATTGCTTGCTTATAATAATAAGCAGTGATATAATAAATTTTGGCGCATTTATCCCAATTAAATGACAACATAGTTATGCGCTGAAAAGAAACGCTATGAAACAGAATAAAAAGCGTACTTTTTTGAAAGGGGTGAATTACTGTGAAGGTAAG
>CAZMYP010000132.1:0-3759 GCA_964570535.1 uncultured Herbinix sp. | reverse complement strand
TTTATGGCCGAGGGGTAGGTATAGTGACTGCTATAGGCATGGAAACACAGGTAGGTCATATTGCCAAGATGATTATGGAGGACAATACACCAGATACGCCTTTACAGAAAAAACTAGCTAGAACAGGGCAGGTTCTGGGAATCGCAGCACTAATTATCTGTGCCTTAGTATTTTTAATAGGAATTTATAAAGATATTCCTCCCTTTGATATGTTTATGACCTCAGTAAGCCTTGCTGTAGCAGCTATTCCAGAAGGTCTTCCTGCTATAGTAACCATTATGCTATCTTTAGGTGTACAAAGAATGGCCAAAAAAAACGCAGTTATTAGAAATCTTCCTGCTGTTGAAACTCTGGGCAGTGCCACAGTCATTTGCTCAGATAAGACAGGAACCCTGACACAAAATGTTATGACTGTCACTGAAATAGCATCTATAAATGGTAAGGAAAATGCAAAAACTGATTTTGGCTTCTTTCTTCTTTCCCATGCTGTCCTTTGCAGTGATGCTATGTTAAATATAGAGAATTCACTACCCTTGATTAGTGGGGAGCCTACAGAAAAAGCCTTGGTTCTTGCAGCATACAGCTGTGGCGCTAATAAACCCCAGTTGGATTCAATCTATGAAAGGGTATATGAGATACCCTTCGACTCTACACGAAAGCTTATGACAACTGTTCATAGAGCCCAGAATGGCTCTTCCTATCGTAGTATTACTAAAGGTGCTTATGATTTCCTAACCCCCCATTGTACTTATATTTACAGGGATGGTAAGCAGCATCCCATTAGCATACGAGATAAAAAGAAATTAAATGCAATTAATACTAGCATGACTGGCCATGCCCTTCGTGTTATTGCAGTTGCTTATAAAAATCTGCCCAGATTTGATATTAGGTCAGAAGGAAGAACATTAGAGGATGATTTAACCTTTGTTGGGCTTATAGGAATGATAGATCCTCCCCGTGAAGAGGTTAAGGATGCTGTAAGAATCTGTGGTCAGGCTGGTATTAAGCCAATTATGATAACAGGAGATCATATACTTACCGCAAAGACCATTGCAAAGGAGCTTGGAATTCTTACACCACAAAGTGAAGCTATAAGCGGTGAGGAATTATCTAAGCTTTCTACTGAACAACTTAATGAGATAATAACCCGCTTTAGTGTCTTTGCAAGGGTATCCCCCGAACATAAGGTAAGAATAGTAAAGGCTTATCAAAACATTGGGGAAGTAGTTGCCATGACTGGTGATGGTGTTAATGATGCACCTGCTCTAAAGGCTGCTGATATCGGCTGTGCTATGGGTATTAGCGGAACTGATGTCGCAAAGAACGCTTCTGATATGATTCTTACTGATGATAATTTTGCAACTATTGTTTCTGCTGTACAAGAGGGCAGGGGTATTTATGAAAATATTAGGAAGTCTATTCATTTTCTTCTTTCTAGTAATATTGGAGAAATTCTAACCATATTCGTAGCAATTGTATTAGGATTGCCCACTCCACTTATAGCAGTTCAGCTGCTTTGGGTAAATCTTGTGACGGATTCTCTTCCTGCTATTGCTCTGGGTGTTGAACCAGCTCAAAAGGACATAATGCAAAAACCTCCTATTTCACCAAAAAAGGGAATGTTTGCCGATGGACTCGCCCTACAGATTATAACTGAGGGTATACTGATTGGCTCCTTAGCCCTAACAGCATTTGTTATTGGAATAAGATACTATGACACAATCGGATTACATCAATCAGTATCTACAAGCTACACCCCATGGGTAGGAAGAACTATGTCCTTTGCTGTCTTAAGTCTATCACAGTTATTTCATTCCTTTAATATGAGAAGCCACCACTCCCTTTCGCAAATTGGTATATTTACTAATCCTAAGTTGGTAATGTCCTTCTTAATATGTGGGTTTTTACAGATTGCTGTTATTTCCATAGCTCCCTTAGCTAGGATATTCCAGGTTGTTCCCTTAAGCCTTCGCCAATGGGCAATAGTACTCCTACTATCTATTGCTCCTATTGCTGTGGTTGAATTACAAAAGAAAATAAACAAAAAAAAATAGCCTAATATACAACTGCACAAAGCTTTAAAATAATAAAGATTAGTTTATTACTTTGTGCAGTTTATTAGTCTATAAGCATAAATTATATTCTGTTTTATACTATCTCTTTACCTTAAATGCATCCTTTCCAAGATAAACAGCATTATCACCTAACTCCTGTTCAATACGAAGTAGTTGGTTATATTTTGCTACTCGATCTGTTCTAGAAGGAGCTCCTGTCTTAATCTGTCCTGCATTAGTTGCTACTGCAATATCTGCAAGAGTAACATCCTCTGTTTCTCCGGAGCGATGCGAAACAACTGCTGTCCATTTATTATTCTTAGCCATTTCAATAGCATCCAGTGTCTCGGTTAATGATCCAATCTGATTAACCTTAATTAGCACTGAATTAGAGATATTTCCTTTTATTCCTGTCTGTATTCTGTCAGTATTGGTAACGAATAGATCATCACCTACCAGCTGTACCTTATTGCCAATTCTCTCAGTTAGCTTCTTCCAGCCTTCCCAGTCCTCTTCATCCAGACCATCCTCTAAGGATATTACGGGATACTTGTTACAAATTTCTTCCCAGAAATCAATCATTTGATCAACTGTCTTATACTCTCCAGATTTCCAGAAGAGATATTCGCCTTCTCGACCTGCCTCCTTAGCCTCAACATACATTTCTGTTGCCGCTGCATCAATTGCAATGTAGAAATCATCACCAGGAACATAGCCTGCAGCCTCTATGGCTTTTACAATATAGTCAAGTGCTTCTGTATCACTATTAAACTTAGGGGCAAATCCCCCTTCGTCGCCTACAGCAGTTACATACCCGTCATTTTTAAGTAGCTTCTTTAGAGTATGGAATACGGTTGTGCTTTGCTCTAGGGCTTCGCTAAATGTTTTTGCTCCTACAGGCATAATCATAAATTCTTGAATATTAAGACTTGAGTCAGCATGCTGACCACCATTAATAATATTCATCATTGGTACGGGCAGTGTCTTAGCATTTACCCCACCAATATAACGATATAGGGGAATATTTAGAGATGTTGCTACTGCCTTAGCTGCAGCCATGGATACCCCAAGTATAGCATTAGCTCCAAGCTTTCCTTTATTAGGTGTACCATCAAGTTTAATCATAGCTGCGTCTATTTTTGCCTGATTGCTGGCATCCATACCCTGTAGGGCTGATGCGATTGTAGTATTTATGTTTTCTACAGCTTTCTTAACACCGTTACCAAGATATCTGCCCTTATCGCCGTCTCTTAGCTCAACTGCCTCAAAAGCTCCTGTAGATGCACCGGAGGGAACTGCTGCCCTACCCATACTTCCATCTGCCAGTATAACCTCTGCCTCAACAGTAGGATTTCCTCTAGAGTCTAATATCTCACGTCCTATTACCTTTTCAATCTTAAAATTATTCATATGCAAAATCCATCCTTTCTTAATATCATCTATGTGTATCTATTATTTACGAATATATGGAAACTATTCTATAATATAATTAGAATAATTTATGTGACCTAGGTCACATAATATTGAACTTTTGAAATTTCTTTAACTTTCTTATCTTCTATTTGCTTTACATAATAAGTGTACAAAACAATATAGTTCTGTGCAAGGATTAATTATTGATATGTATTTTAAATATTGCTATAATATTTTATGTACTATTACATAATGAAAGGATATAAAAAAACCGTGTGGGCACAATAATGAA
>CAZMYP010000131.1:2259-3781 GCA_964570535.1 uncultured Herbinix sp. | reverse complement strand
TTAGTATTATATAGTGCACTTCTGATGAAATACTGCTAACTTAATGAGATCGACCTAAGTGGGAGCATATCAAATTAAACTCCTTTTATTTAAAATCTTATTTATCATTTACAAATACATATCTTTTTATGGGCTGCCCATCATAGATCTCGCAAAGCTCGATTTCCTCATTAGGATTTACTGTGAATACAGGCCTCACATAAGCCTCGTTGCATATATGCCTATAACAAGCACCATCATTATATACCATAATAGCCCATGTATCATCTCCGCCAATCGCTTCTGAACGCAACCAGTTTTCCTTATCTGTTTTATATTGGGTTATTCCGGGAATAAACGCAGCTTCATCTTCCGATCTGTCCAGTCCTATCGACCCGACGCCGAACTCTGGGGCTGACAGTACAAATACATGCCTGTTAATGACATCGAATACCGGACCTTCATCAAAATGCTTGGATACATAATCAATCGAGTGTATTTGTATGGGGGTATTCTGTATCATTGACTTCATTCCATCCGAAAAGAATTCATAAAACTCGTTTTCAAGGAATTTATCTACTATGCTGTCTGCATAATATGCCCCACCTGTTCCAAACATATTTTCATCTCTGTACTTCATCTGATGTGGATACACATACTGACGCAGTAGCAGCACAGCATCCCCATAATTTGATGTTTCGATTACATGGTAACCACAATATGTTCCATTTTCCTTCACATATATCATTCGGTGATCTTCATCTAATCTCTTACTGTACAAATCAGAGATTAACCTGGGTTCCGATACCTCAACCTTTCTGAAAAACAACAGGTACACGACCACCAAAAAACCTATAATAACCATACATATAAGAGCAATAAATAACTTCTTCTTTTTCATGAACTTTCACCAGCATCCTTTATTTGCAGATAAGATTATAGTTCTGGAAATTAACATTGTCTGTAAATGAAATATTCATACCAATTCTCACCGAAGCACCGGGCTCAATCGTGAAGTTATAATCGGCATTTTTTACAGTATAAACATTGCCACTATGTGAAATAATAATCGCGTTCCAAAGGCTGTTTATCTGATTGTCGCATGTAAATACCAGCACCCAATCTTTCATTGCTACATCTGATACATTTGTTATAACAAGTTCTCCGATACAGCCACCGTTCCATTCGTTATTTTTTATGAATTCCACCTTATATCTGTCTTCAGCTTTATTGATTTCTTTTTCGAATAACCAAGTGTTTACAGGACGCTCGTCTTTATCACTGATAGCAGTAAAACCAAAAGTGATTGTTTCTCCCTCAGCTATCTTAGTATTACAGCCATCATTTTGTATAACATAATCACCATTGCTATTTTGAACAATCTTTGCATTCCATATATTACTTATCTCTGTTGCCAAACTGAATGAAATACCCCATTCAGTAATGTCTCGTCCTGAATTATTTTTAATTGTAAAAGTACCGTTGTAACCATTATCCCATGATGTCTCAAGCGCATATGTAATGGTTACTCCATCAATTACGA
>CAZMYP010000131.1:0-2249 GCA_964570535.1 uncultured Herbinix sp. | reverse complement strand
CCTGTCTCATTGCTGCCGTCATCAGGCTTAACATTTTGGTCGTCATCACTTCCAGGCTCATCTGTTTGAGACTTAGTGAATACTGCTTTTACAGTTACATCGCTATCTATAAGTCTAAGAACAGTTACAAAGCTTTCCTGATCCTCAATACTACAGTTGTCTGATGTTGTCCATCCGGTAAACTCATAGCCCTCATAAGGAATTGCTGTTATCGTAACTGGATATCCGTCAAATGCTACAAAGCTGGTTTCTCCTAATATGAACCCGCCGTTTTCTGCTTCGATTTCTGCAGCAAATATTCCGTTTTTTCCATATTGGGTTGAGCCTTCGAAACCGGCCAAAAGGCTGCGGTCCGATGTTACCTTGAAACGATAATCTCTGTCTTCGGACACAAGCTCACCGTTTTCGTACCAACCAATAAATTTACAGTCTTCGAATTCTGCCGCATGTACTTCCGCAAATGCACCGAGAACATATTCTCCTCCGCCTATACACACTCCGCCGTTCTCATTATCTGAACTTACCTTTACAGCATATACTGCGGTTCTGGCATCTTCACCCTCAAGTACCACAGAATTGGAGATAACCCCATCAGCATTACTTAACACACTTCCAAGACATGATGAATTCTCGTTGCCGTCTCCATCCACATAAAATTCCTTAGGCAGATTGACGGTAATAGTCTCTCCCTTGTTGATCTTAATAGCATCGTAATTCTCGATATAATAGCAATCATCATTCATGTCAAACTCGTTTACAGAGAAATTGAGTTCTCCGTCACCGGTTGCATTAATAACAACACTGTACTCCTCATCAATGGGAAGATTGATAAGTTTTTCTCCATCAGTGGTAAAAGATGAAAGAATACAGCTACCCTCTATTAACTGAGGAGCATTGTCCTTGAACTGTGCTACAATAATCCCATTCTTATCATATACAGTTACGTCAACAGGGCAATTAATCCTGATGACTCTTCTTCCGAACGGAGTATATATTCGTGTATTGTTTTCTGAATAATTCTTATCCTGACTCTGAAGCCATGCAAGATGCAAAGTATATAATAAGAATGTAGGAAAAATACTATATAAAAATGTAGGTTTTCCTACAAAATTATTTAGTAGAAAACCTACATTTTTATATTGACATTTGCACAAGACACAATTTCGGATAATGAGCTGCTCCAATAGAGCCGCCATTTATAATCAGTGAGTAAAGTGCATCCGTTCCTTCCTGTGTTGCTGAGTAGTCAATTACTGCCTGAATCAGTTTTTTGAGACCTCTTTTAAATGTTTCTCTTTCTGATGCATTCAGGTATGAGTCTATATCAAGACCCTGATCCTTAAAATATCTGATTAGAGATCTATACATCACATCAACATCTCCATCGACTTTACCTAATACTGCCAAATCAAGTCCTGCAAGGATTACCTTTATATCACCGCCAATAGCTTTTTTAAAATCGATTTTCCTCTCCCTATCATTTGTATTGTAAAATTTAAGTACAACTATGCATATCATACCACAATTACCATATCATTACAATACAAATATTCTCAATTAAGACAATTTAATATAAATATTTACTATAACTTACATTCACCAATATTATAATCAATTAATTTACTCTATAATGCAATAGCTTTATAGCTATTAGAGGTATGTCTACACGTTATTATAGATTAGACTCGCACATTGTATGTTAAGATAATTTATAGAGATAAGTTTTGCGGTGTTAAACCTTTTTCTATCGCTTTCCACGTAATATCTTAAGGCAATTTATTATACAAATAATACTCTATAAAACACAAAAGCTTAACTCTTGACGTATAAATAGACTATTGCTATAATAAAATAGCTATCAGAAGGAAATTAATATATGGCGACATAGCCAAGCGGTAAGGCATGGGTCTGCAACACCCTGATCACCAGTTCAAATCTGGTTGTCGCCTTGATTAAAGAAGTCTCTAAACCTTGAAGAAATAAGGTTTGGAGACTTCTTTTTTTGTCGGGAAAGTAGGTGCAAATAGGTGCAAGCAATCTGTAAGTTGTAACAGAAAGCATAATATTTTACAAGATAAATAATAAATATTGTTATAAATCTATGCAGATAAAAAATCATAACATTATTGTTGAATTAGAACATAGAAAGGTTAGACACATGATAAACTACTAGATGAACAAAGGGAATACTTTTAAGCTGCTGAAAAAGTCCTTGATATTGCAATTAGCAATTAAAAGATAATAGTTGT
>CAZMYP010000130.1:0-3816 GCA_964570535.1 uncultured Herbinix sp. | reverse complement strand
GTACGGTGGTGTGAGAGGTCGGTAGCTGAAATAATCAGCTACCTCCTACTCGATTGTTAATCCTGTAAAGACTCATATATAGCATCGGCCATATCATCTAACTCTTGTTCTCTGTCTTCTCGTAGAGAGGATTTTATATCAATTGACCTTCCCACAATCTCCATATTCTTCATGGCATTTACCAATTCAGTCATTTTCTTTAATCCTGCTGATGCCCAGGTGTGGTTGCCAATTAAGGATACCTTACGGTTACATATATTAAGCACGGTAAGCTCTCTTATAAGTGAATCCATTGGGAAATAGAGATTCATATTGTAGGTTGGTGATGCAAACACAACATTACTGTATTTAAAGATATCAGATATAATATAGGAGGGATTAGTCTTGGATACATCATACATCTTAATATTCTTAACACCCCTCTGGGCTAATTTTGCTCCTAAGGCGTTAACAGCATTTTGAGTATTACCATACATAGAGGCAAAAGCAAGAACAACACCCTTCTTTTCAGGAAGGTATTTGCTCCATTTATCATACTTGTCTAGAATATAGGGTATCATTTCCCTACGCCATATATGACCATGCAGAGCGCAGATCATGTTTATTTCCAAGCCATCCAGCTTCTTAATAAAGGCCTGTACTTGTCCTCCAAATCGACCTACAATATTGGTATAATACCTTCTTGCTTCGTCAAGGTAACAGTTATCGTAATCAAGCTCGTCCGCAAAGATATTTCCAGATAAGGCGCCAAAAGCACCAAAGGCATCGGCTGAAAACAATATTCCTTCTGAAGTCTCGTAGGTAGCCATAACCTCAGGCCAATGAACCATCGGAGCCATATAAAATCTTAAGGTGTGCTTGCCAAGGGAAATTTCCTGTCCCTCCTTTACCTCCAAGAAGTTCTCAGACATATCCATGGTGTAATACTGGTTAAAGAACTGGAGGGTTTTAGCATTACCTATTACCTTAACATTAGGGTAACGTCTTAGAATTTCCTCAATATTTGCACAGTGGTCTGGTTCCATATGGTTTATTACCAGGTAGTCCAGCTGCCTATCATTAAGAGCGTGGGTTACATTCTCCATATATAAGGCCCCAATAGCGGAATCAACTGTATCCAGTAGGGCTGTTTTATTATCAATTATTAGGTATGAGTTATAAGCAACTCCATTTGGTAAGGGAAACATATTTTCAAAGCGCTCAATGCGTCTATCACTTCCTCCAACCATATAAATATTTGGCATAAATTCATAAGTATTATTAATTTTAAAAACCTCCTATCTGCTTATGTGTCTATATTTATTATATTTACTAATTATCTAAATTGGTTATATTAAATAGAAAATAATAAGTATTACTAATATACAATATGGATATAGATTAATCAAGTATATACATTAATTAAGTAATTCGTTTCGGAATTTTGCAGGAGTCATATTGTTCTTCTCTACAAAAATTTTATAGAAATACCCTTTATTCTGGTAGCCTACCTTGGAAGCTATATCATCTATGGCAAGCTCAGTATGAAGGAGGAGGGTTTCAGCTTTGGAAAGACGAAGGTTCTGCACATACTTTGTGTAGGTCATACCAGTCTTTGACTTTATCATTCGATTAAAATAATCCTCATTAAAATTAAAATGTTCAGAAAGCTGTTTCAAAGTAACCTCTTTAAAATTTTGCTTAATATAAGAAGTGACCTCTTCGAAGAGCAGCCAGTTCATCTTCTTTTTCATTCCACTGGATAAAGATATGTCATAATCTGAGCTTAAGGAACGAAAAATTCTCATAAGTAAACCATGGCATATATAGCTAGAGGCCTTATCATGAAGAATTAGTTCCTGGACTAGCTCCAGAAAATACCCTTCCATGTTAGAGCTTGATCTGCTTATAGGCTTAAAATGTAGGTATTGCCATAAATCCTTTTGCTTTAGCAAGGCGGTTTGTAGAAAGGAAACAATACGTTCATCCGCAACCTGATCTGTAATAATGCTGTCAAACATCTCATTGGCAATTCCAATAAATAGAATACAGGCAGGCTCGCTGCTTAAATAATCTTGATGAAGACAGTTTTTATCAACCAAACAAAGCTCTCCTTGGTTAAAGACTATATCCTTATCAAGAATTCTCTGGTGGAAGGTGCCTGATACTATATATGCCAGTTCCAAATACTCATGGGTATGCATTTGTGTTCTGCATCCTTCTTCAAAGTCACAGCCATAGGAAAAGGAAACAGTAGATGGCTTTATTGTACCAAAGAGCTTATTGCCGGGATGAATGGTCCAGCAGAGGGCGAAAATCCGCTCTTCCCCTGATAGAGGGTAGGTTTTGATGTCCTTCACATGAAGGGAATATTCCGGACGCATTATGCGGGAAGCAATAGGGCTCTTTTCTGTAAGCATATTTGAATCATTAGAAGTTATCTCATTACATAAATGCCTAAGAGTCATAAGTTTCCTCCTTTTTTAAGCTATAATTAATTATATAGGATAGATATTTTATTTGCAAGAAGAATGAAGTCGGATTAGGTAACTTTGTTTATTAACATGAGGTCTTAAGAAATTGCATATTTTACATAAGTTGTTTATTATAGAAGAATACTATAACTTGGATTTAATAAAATTAAGGAGGACTTATTATGATTAATAAAAATTATGTTTTTTGGTTTGCTACTGGCTCACAGGATTTATACGGTGATGAATGTCTTGCAAATGTTGCAGAGCATTCAAGAATTATAGTGGACAAGATGAATGAATCGGGTTTACTTCCCTTTAAACTGGTATGGAAGCCTACATTACTTGACAGTGTTTCAATTCGTAGGTTATTTAATGAAGCTAATGCAGATGAAACCTGTGCAGGTGTTATTACATGGATGCATACTTTTTCTCCTGCGAAATCATGGATTTTAGGCCTTCAGGAGTATAGGAAGCCACTTCTTCACCTTCATACACAATTTAACCAGGAGATACCCTATGATGCTATAGATATGGATTTTATGAATGAAAATCAATCTGCCCATGGTGACAGAGAATATGGGCATATTCTGTCACGTATGGGTATGGAGCGCAAGATTGTTGTGGGACACTGGAGTAGTGAAACCGTTGGAAGACGGATTGGCAGCTGGATGAGAACAGCTATTGGAGTTGTGGAAAGCAGCCATATAAGAGTATTGCGTATAGCAGACAATATGAGAAATGTTGCTGTTACTGAAGGTGACAAGGTTGAAGCTCAGATTAAATTTGGTTGGGAGATAGATGCTTACCCTGTAAATGAGATTTATGATTATGTTAATGATGTTTCCAGTGGTGATATAGATACCTTAGTTGAGGAGTATTATAGCAAATATGATATTTTACTTGAGGGAAGGGACGAGAAGGATTTTCGCAATCACGTATCCGTTCAGGCAAGAATAGAATTAGGCTATAGAAATGGGATTAAAGTAGATAGGTTTATGAGAACTTTTACTGACAAAGATATCTTTGCTTGTGGTGACTGCTGTACCAAAGAGTCTTTTTTTGATGGGAAACCTTCGGCAGTAATGCTCGCGTCTGTTGCCACAGCTGAAGCCCGTATTGCAGGAGCCAATTTATTTTCTCCCGTACACCATAATAGCGGTGTTATCAGTGTGTTTGCTACAATTATCAATGACAGAGCCTTTGGTGTTGCCGGATTAACCGAGAGGGCAGCTAAAGCAAATGGAATGCAGGTGGTTATAGGAGAGGCTTCTGCCCCTGATACTCATCCAGGAGGAATGCCTAATTCAACTATGTTAAAGGTTAAATTGATGTTTGGCAAAAATAATGGAATCATACTGGGTGG
>CAZMYP010000129.1:0-3864 GCA_964570535.1 uncultured Herbinix sp. | reverse complement strand
TTTAAGGAGCCTGCTACAAATAACTCAAGGGATAGTGCAATGTCTTTCGCTTCCTCCTCTGGCTGAACCAAAAGTAATTCATAGAAATCTGTCATAACCGGAATATATTTTTCCTTGCTCCTGGCAATATCGGTATATAACTTTCTTACACATCGGTCAATGATTGATTTCTGACGTGAATTTAAGCTGTCACCGATACACTGTTCGCAAAGACCTAGCATGAATTCTCCTTTTTCTCTTACCATGCCCTTAGAGTCATTCGGATCAAGGCTCCACACATCCAGTTCCAAAGGATTCACATAGTTATCCGTGTATGTTGACATATTAACCACGGTTCCTCCATAAGTTTCAGCTATGTCAAAGTACTCATTCATAGGATCTATAACAATAATCTCATCACTTCCTGATAGAAATACTGATCCCATTTCCATCTTACTAAAAAAAGATTTACCAGAACCCGGTACCCCAAATACAAAGCCATTCCCATTGATTAATTTCTTTCGATTACCGATATTCACATTCTTTGAAATCTGGTTGATTCCGTAGTAATTCCCTGTTACATCCTTAAGTTCCTGTACATTAAATGGCATAAGAACTGCCAGTGACTGTGTAAGCAGCGCTCTCATAGTCTCTACCTGTCTCACTCCAATAGGAAGAGCAGTATTAAGTGCTTCCCTCTGCTTTAAATAATGTGTATCAATGGTACAACTGTTGCGTTTACCAATGGTCTGCACTGTCTCACAGACACTTTCAAGTTCCTTCTTACTTTCTGCCATTAAGATAATCGTCACCGCCACATAAAAGAGACACTGATCATTCTCACGGACATCATCCATGATTACTTCAATCTCTTTTTTCTCGGTTCTCTTTGCATAAGAGATTTCCGTAGCAAAGTCATTGTTCTTATTTCGAACTCTCTGTTGCTTAATAATGTCCGATTCAATACCAAGATATTTCCTCTGGAGCACCTTGGTTGTCAAGTCCTTAGGCACTGGCACCACATCAATACTCGTAATGGAATGCACCGGTAAGGACGTAATCTCATTGATAAATCGATCAGATAAGCTGCTGGGATATTTCTTAATAAAGAGTGCCTTACAATACTTGCTTTCGTCCTCAAAATGGTCTGGAAAGAACTTCATCATGCCATTGCACAGATCATTCTTAAAATCATTTCCTACCTTCTTCGCCTGTTTGATATCAAAATCAAAACTCCCTTCATCTCCCAAATGATAATAATCATAAAGTACACGAAGTCTCTCATTCCCGGACAAAGGAATTATTTGAGCACCAAGCTCTATAAATGCTTTGTGTATGGTTGCCTCTACAGTCGCAAACTGTGCCTTTGCTTCTTCAAAGTTCTTTCTCTCAATGGTAATGGTCAGGTATCGTTCCTGTTCAATCCCCTGTCTACCTTCTAGTATCTTCTCCTCAATAATGTCATTATAGATTTTTCGGAAATTGTTAAACCCATCCTCCTGTTTTGCTATTAGAACTTTATTTCGAAGCTCAGCCATATTTTTATTCTTGTTGTTGATTGTGATCTTGTAATTACAATCAAGTGAATTCAAGAACTTGCAGTATCTTTCAAAAATGCCAATCTGCTCATCCTCCGTAGCGGTAGTATAATTAATATCCTGAAAGCGGTAGCACTTGGAATACTTGTTCAACGACATTTTTTGTCCTTTACTTACTTCAAATATTCCATTCTCTGCTACCGCCATAATCTCAATGGTTTCCTGTATAGATTTCGGTGTTTTAAAAAGCGGTTCACTGGCTTTTTTTAGTTCCTTAAATCCGTCTGCAAATAAACCCATTCTATCTAACCTCACTTTCATATATTTTGCACAGCCGGGAACAACCCGGCAATGCCTGGATTGTCCCGACCAACAGGTCAGACAATAGTTATCTTACTTCTTCTCATTATTCGTAGCGGTTTTCTGCTTTTTCCACTTACTCAATTGACCAATTCCACTGGATTCTATCTGAAGTTCCTTAATTACCGCTTCTCCTTCTGTGGAACTATAAGGCAGAGCTTTATTTCCTATCATAAAGTGAATCTTCCTGCTCATATATTCATAAAAGTTCATACCGTTATAGGAATAGAATCCTCCTAATGCAATTGGCGCAACACAGGGTATTGCCACATAAGCAGCCCCTGTAAGACCAATATAAGGATATAAAAGCAATACCATGCCTCCACCGACTATTACACTGGCTACAGAAAAGATCAGCTGCTTTGCAGATAATCCCATGGCTACTGATTCCTGATATCTATCTATATCTTTGTTAATCTCAATTACTATCTTTCTCACCCCCTATCGGCTCATATCTTTTGTTACCGGTTTCTTTGCGGTTCCGATATTTGCTTCATAGGCTGCCATGCCGTCCGTTTTTCTATCTTTCATTGCTTCTCCTTCTATAATCCAAATACTTTACTTGTAAGTGACTGTGCTCCCTTCACACTTCCCACCGTCATGGCTATTGTAAATGTCATCTCACACAGATAAATCAATGTCTGTGCCCAGTCTGCATACCCTCCAGTAAAGGATGGTAGCCCTGCATTTACAAAGGCGTTACATATGATTATGGCAAGTACCATGGTTACTGCCTCAAATACAACCGACAAGAAGTTCTTACAGTAGGTTACTACTGTATTACTGACTGTTCTGTTACCACCCATGGTTGAAAAAGCAATTGCCCCAAGGGGTACGATGATTAGAATCTTTAAGAAGCGAAAGTACACTGTGTAAATAATAAAGAAACCACAGATAATGATAATAATGGACAAAAGTGCAGTCAAAATTAGCATGACCAAACTTTCTCCAAATCCTAAGTTCTTAATGATATCTGCCTGTGTACTGTTAATGGTAAGTGTGGTTGTATTTCCTGCTGATATGAGATTGACTAGGTTTCCAATGGACGTGAAAAATGCTTTCATAATGGTCACACTATTTACAACGAACCACTGAGCAAGTCCCAATCGGATCAGCATACGGAGTATCACTTCAAATCGCATCTCCTCTCTAACATCCACACTCTCCGAGCAAAACCCTATGACAAAAAACAGTACTACCAAGGAGGACCCGACTGCCACAAAGATGGGTTCTAACCCCTCAATGACTGCCCAGGGTCCACCACCCTTGAAGTTCACAGGAGATTGCCCAAGCATTGAAAACACCAAAGATATCTGATTATTCCAAAACCCAAATACCATTTCAAGAAGGGCGATTAACTTGTCTCCAAGCTTGAATATATCCATACTTCTTGTTCACCCCTTTCTTAGGATTATGGGGTGTTTCCACCCCATTTTGCATGTTCTTCCACATCTTAGAATCCCAAGAAAGTTAGTACGGTTGAAATGCCTGCCATTATGACACCTGCTACAATCCCCTTAAGAGCTGAGTTCATTGTGGATGAGTCCTGCTGCTGATATGCTTGTGCAAATTCCATGACATTCTTAGCAAGGATAATGACACCAACAGCACCAATCACTGCAATTACTAATGTCTTTAAGCTATCAAGTGGTTGCGTTACTGCAGAAGTTCCAGATGCCGCAAAACAGGTCGTGCTCATTAACATCACACCCATTATTCCACCAGAAATTGCTGAAACCAGTTTCTTTTTTGCTCTACTAATCAGTCCATTCATCTTTTTTCCCTCCATCATTTCATTATTATTCGTTACTGTAATTTGTTCTTGTTTCATAAGATTAAATTCTCCTTCCAGAATTCGTAGCAGAAAAATAACCAGTACCAAAGCTATCCTTTGATCACTGGTTTCTACTCTGCCTTATTTAGTTAAATCTATCTCAACAGGATTACTCCTGGAATATGGGGTTAATTTGATTTTATCTAGTGCATT
>CAZMYP010000128.1:0-3903 GCA_964570535.1 uncultured Herbinix sp. | reverse complement strand
ATCCCCATGGAGATAGCTCCATATATGATGCTTTGGTTAAGCTTGCTCAGGAGTTCTCGACTAGGTACCCTCTTATTGATGGACATGGTAACTTTGGTTCTGTCGATGGAGATGGGGCTGCAGCAATGCGATATACAGAGGCGAGATTAAGTAAGGTTTCAATGGAGATGCTTTCTGACATTAATAAGGATACAGTAAATTTTAGTCCCAACTTTGATGAATCAGAAAGAGAACCGGATGTATTACCTTCAAGATTCCCTAATCTTTTGGTAAATGGAACATCTGGAATAGCTGTTGGAATGGCAACTAATATACCTCCTCATAACCTAAGGGAGGTTATTAATGGAGTTATAAAGATAATTGATAACCAAATAGAAGAAGATAAAGAGACAGAGATAGAAGAAATATTAGAAATAATCAAGGGTCCAGATTTTCCCACGGGTGCAGAAATAATTGGTGTATCAGGAATAGAACAGGCATATAGAACGGGAAGAGGAAAGATTCGTGTTAGGGCAGTAACGAATATTGAAACCATGTCCAATGGTAAACCTCGTATTATAGTTACTGAACTTCCATATATGGTAAATAAGGCAAGATTAATTGAGAAAATAGCTGATCTTGTTAAGGATAAGAAAATCGACGGAATTACTGAGCTTCGAGACGAATCCGACAGAAATGGAATGAGAATTGTAATTGAGCTAAGAAGAGATGTAAATGCCAATGTATTATTAAATCAATTATATAAGCAAACACAGCTTCAGGATACATTTGGAGTTATTATGCTTGCCTTAGTAAATAATGAGCCAAGAATTCTAAATATTCTTCAAATGCTTAATTATTACCTGAAGCATCAAAAAGAGGTAGTTACAAGAAGAACAAAATACGACTTAAATAAAGCAGAAGAAAGAGCTCATATCTTACAGGGATTAATAATTGCCTTAGATAATATAGATGAAGTTATTCGCATAATCCGTGGATCACAGAATGGTAATATTGCCAAGGAAAAATTAATAGAAAGATTTGGATTATCAGAGCCACAGGCCCAGGCTATAATAGACATGAGACTTCGTGCTCTTACAGGTCTTGAAAGAGAAAGACTTGAAGCAGAATTTGAAGAGATTTCTTTAAAGATAGCTGAGTATAAGGCAATCTTGGCAGATGAAAAGAAACTTTTGGGAGTTATTAAAGAGGAAATCACTTTTATTCGTGACAAATATGGAGATGAACGTAGAACAGATATCGGCTATGATGAATTTGATATTTCCATGGAAGACTTAATACCCAATGATACTACAGTAATTTCTATGACAAGGCTTGGATATATTAAGCGAATGACCATAGATAATTTTAAAAGCCAGCATCGTGGTGGCAAAGGAATAAAGGGTATGCAGACTATTGATGAGGACTTTATCGAAGATTTATTTATGACGATGAATCATCATTATATAATGTTTTTTACAAATCAAGGAAGAGTATACCGCTTGAAGGCTTATGAAATACCAGAGGCTAGCAGGACAGCCAGGGGAACAGCAATTATTAATTTGTTGCAGTTAATGCCTGAAGAGAGAATCACGGCTATTATTCCAATTAAGGAATATAAAGAAGATCGATATTTATTTATGGCAACAAAAAGTGGTATTGTAAAAAAGACATCAATTATTGAGTATGCGAATATCCGAAAATCCGGTTTGATTGCTATCAATCTTCGAGAGGACGATGAGCTGATTGAGGTTAAGATTACCAATGGCCATAAGGAAATATTCTTAATTACACAAAATGGTATGTGTATACGATTTAATGAGCAGGATGTAAGATCGACAGGAAGATCCTCAATGGGTGTTATAGGTATGTCCTTAGTTGGAGATGACCAGATTGTAGGAATGCAGCTTGATAGCCAAGGTGACTACATGCTATTTGTATCAGCAAATGGTATGGGTAAGCGAACCGAATTAGGAGAATTTACTCTACAGCGCCGAGGAGGAAAAGGAGTCAAATGCTATAAGATTACAGAAAAAACCGGTGAAGTAGTAGGAGTAAAGGCAGTAAATGAAGATAACGAGGTTATGCTTATAACTACAGAAGGTATTATTATTCGTATTTTGGTAAGTGATATTACTGTTCTTAGAAGAATAACATCAGGAGTTAAGCTTATTAATTTAGCTAAGAATGTTATAGTTGCTAGTGTAGCAAAGGTAAGAGAAGAAACAAGTACTGCCACTGAGGATGAGCTTATAAAAAACCTTGAAAAGGAATTAAATGAGGATATTCAACCTGAGTAATATTATATAAGGGAAGTTGTAGTATGCGTAGGATTGAAGCCAGCGAAATAATAAGAAATATTAAAGATATGTGCATCGAAGCCAACTATAGGTTGGCTTCTGATGTAGAAAAAAGTATTCGTGATGCTTACGAAAAAGAGCCTAAGCCTATTGGAAAATATGTATTAGGTCAGCTTTGTGAAAATCTTGATACTGCTAAGAATGAGTTAATTCCCATGTGCCAGGATACAGGTATGGCAGTTGTATTTGTTAAAATAGGTCAAGAGATATATGTTGAGGGATCACTAGAGGATGCAATAAATGAAGGAATTAGGCAAGGATATCAAGAGGGCTATTTAAGAAAATCCGTAGTTTCTGATCCTATTATTCGAGAAAACACCAAGGATAATACTCCAGGAATTATATATTATGAAGTTATTCCAGGTAGCACATTAGAAATTACTGTTGTTCCTAAGGGTTTCGGTAGTGAGAACATGAGTCGAATATATATGCTAAAGCCATCGGATGGAATAGATGGAATAAAAAGTTCTGTTATGGAAACAGTAAGGCTTGCAGGACCAAATGCATGTCCACCAATAGTAGTTGGAGTAGGAATAGGAGGAAGTTTTGAAAAAGCCGCAATGCTTGCCAAAAAATCCTTAACCAGGGATATCAATAAGAAATCGGATAAGCCTCATATAAGAAAGCTAGAGGAAGAGCTCTTAGAATCTATAAATGAAACAGGTATAGGTCCAGCAGGTTTAGGAGGAACAACAACTGCTCTAGGAGTTAATATAGAGACTTATCCAACCCATATAGCAGGCCTTCCTGTAGCCATTAATATCTGTTGCCACGTTAATAGGCATGTAACCCGAACACTATAGATATGTAATAGGCTGGTAAGTATGCTTGGCCTGCCTGAATGTAAGGAAGGAGGAATCTATCTGGAAATAAATATTACAACTCCTTTAAAAAAAGAAGAAGTAAAACAACTTAAGGCAGGAGATTTTGTATTTATTACAGGAGTCATATATACAGCTAGAGATGCAGCTCATGAAAAATTCCATGAAGCAATAGCAAAGAATGAAAAGCTGCCTTTATGTATTAAAGAAAGTATTTTATATTATATGGGTCCCTCCCCAGCCAGAGAAGGACAGGTTATAGGCTCCGCCGGACCTACTACGAGCAGTCGTATGGATAGATATACTCCAGAATTACTAGAGATGGGACTTGCTGGAATGATAGGGAAGGGTATCCGCAGTAATGAAGTGATAACTTCAATGAAAAAAAACAAGGCTGTATATTTTGCGGCAATTGGTGGAGTGGGTGCATTGCTCTCCAAATCTATCAAGAAATCCAAAGTAATAGCCTATGAAGAGCTCGGTACAGAAGCTATACATGAATTATATGTAGAAAGATTACCAGTTATTGTTGTAATTGATTCAGAAGGAAAGAATTTGTATGAAATACAAAATCAAATTAGTTGACAAAAGAAAATGCATTTGTTATACTAATTTTTGTTTCAGCGATATTTTATATTATAAAGAATAGCTTAATTAATTCAGAATCTGGAGAAATACTCAAGAGGCCGAAGAGGCGCCCCTGCTAAGGGTGTAGGTCGGGTGACCGGCGCGAGGGTTCAAAT
>CAZMYP010000127.1:3586-3927 GCA_964570535.1 uncultured Herbinix sp. | reverse complement strand
CATAGTAGAAAATAGCCTGTAGAAATAGTCCTTCTGCCTTCCCCCAAAATGGATCTGAGGGGGTAGCGCCCTTTGGTGTGGTATTCGATATCAGGTTTGTGATTAGCTTTACCACATCTGTTTCTTCTCTAATATAGAAAAATGGATTATAACAATCTGATTTATCCATTTCCAATAGATTAATAACTTTGACATTGTATCCATTGTTCTTTAGCATCTGGCCGCAGCTTCTAAGAATCTCTCCCTTTGGATCAGTGCATATAAAAGAGCACTGACGGGGCATTTGCATCAGGTTTGGTTTTACCTCATAAAAGGTCTTTCCGGCACCAGAGCCTCCACAG
>CAZMYP010000127.1:0-3576 GCA_964570535.1 uncultured Herbinix sp. | reverse complement strand
TTGACGTAGGCTATTTCGGGACTGTTCGGGTATTTGAAGACGATGACGTCGCCGCGCTTGGGCGCGCCGCGCCGAAGCAGCTTGCCAACCTCGATCAAAACGGTGCCCTTGGGGTCTGTGACAACATACGAGCTGTGCATTTGCATCAGGTTCGGTTTCACCTCATGAAAAGTCTTTCCCGCACCAGAGCCCCCACAGATAAGAATGTTACCATTTAGTTTCAGTTTCCTAAAATCCAATGACATCCTTACATTCTGACTTAGGATACGATTGAAGTCTTCATCCTTATCCATCAGCACATGATTTACCTGCTTTGGATTCTCAAATCTTGCCGTACCAAACTCCTTACCTGGCATATAGTTTCTTTGACTGGTGTAATACATGACAATAGCCATCACATAGATTCCCATGGCAATGGCTATTGCTTTTACGGTATACACATTATAATAATTTGCTAAGGGAATCCTACAAACCTCATTAAATCGACTTATAAATTCATTTAATTCTATGCCCTGCTTCCATGCTCCACCAATCAGATATCCAATATAGCCTGCAAATACTGCTCCAAGCAGAAGAAACAAAATGGATG
The DNA here is from genome assembly GCA_964570535.1 of uncultured Herbinix sp. Lineage (GTDB taxonomy): Bacteria > Bacillota > Clostridia > Lachnospirales > Lachnospiraceae > Mobilitalea. Next base: position 2,987 of record CAZMYP010000127.1, on the reverse strand, counting down.
GTTTCTTTTTACTTGTTTTCATTCGTTTTACCTCGTCTTCTTTGTGGATGTCGTTTTCTTTGTTGCAGTCCTCATCTGAGACTTTTCTATTTCCTTTACCTTTGTATTGGCATAACGATCACGAACAGAAGATTCCACTTTGTCATAATGTCCAAAGAGCTCCTCACCTATCTTAGTTTCTATAACACGGTTCTCCTTAGTGTACATCTTATAATTCTTACTGGTATCCAAAAATGTTAGCATGGTCTGTCCGTTATGAATGTCCATAATATTCTCTTTATTAATCCAGAGATATCTTACATTCTCTCCCCAAGTCCCTGGTACTCTTGTCTTGACCGCATGATTGTTCTCCTCCACAATCAGCTTCTTACTGATTGTAACGTCAGAAAAATTTAGGTTCTTTGATGCGGATATCGCTCGCATTCTCTCAGTCAGATTTTGATAACCTCTGACACGATTAAGAAAGGAATCCTTATCCATGATAACCTTATGCTTACCTTCATTATCTTTGGCTCCAATAAAACCAATGGTCTCAAGCTGTTTGATTACTGTTTCTGCCTGTTCATTTCCAATACTAAAGCTCTCTTTCACCTGGTCCACACTGATGCTTTGCTTCTCCATAGCAAACAAGCCAACCTTCTCAATAAGGCCATCAATGGTTGCATTGATTTCTGTGGGGACTTCATTCCCCTGCTGCTTTTTTAAAAAATCCATTAACTTTCCTAGCGTTTTCTCATCACCGTTCTTTAGATAGTCATCAAAGGTGGCAATACGACCAGACTTTAGCTTCTGAATCATCATGTTAGCTCTAGGCACAGCTTCTGTATGAAAGATTACTTCGCTCATACCATCCTTCTTATTTAGATCTGGCAATACAGAATAAAGAATCCCATACTTCTTGGCCATCTTCTCCACCTTTGACATATCCTTCGTCTCAAACTGTAATACCTGCAGATCCCCTCCTTTCATCAAGAGCTTTCTCATGGAGGTCTTCCCAAGCTGCTTCTCATAGTCTAGCATTCCCTTTAAAAAGTCGATTGCCTTCTGCATAGCACCAATACCACCACTTCCTACCTTCATAGCAATTTCAATGCCGTCATATGCTACACGAATTATTTGTACTGCTTCTTGAATCTCCTCTGCCATTTAGCACACCTCCTTAGATACATCCATACCATGTGCTCTAAGAATATCAGCTAATCGTTTCATTGCTTTTTCTTCTTCAAGTCGATAAAGTTCCAGTGTAACAAGCAAGTTTTCAATTTCTTCTACCCTGTTTTGCTTTGTATTAATCATAGATGAATATCTCTGTATGATTTCTTGTGACTCTATATCATCTCGTGACTCAATCAGTTCATCTATAAGTTTATTTGTGCTTTCTTTATCTCCTGATTTAAAAGCATATTGCACTACAAACTCTGTTTCCCATGCTGCAAAAGAATGATCCCTTTCCTTCATAATTATTGTTGCTTCATTCACCATTGCTAAGTTCATTAATATAACCTTGCCTTTCCGTAACCTGCAAACTTTGAGCCGCAGGCACAATATTTGCAAAGCGAATTATATTTCAATTCGCTTCGTGAAAATTCATTTTCACAATGCCTCCTAATATGCCATGCTGTTTTCCAGTACAGCAATCTCAATAATTTCTTTCATTTTCTCAGCTGATAGATTATTGTTAATCAATTCTACTAGCTGCCCTTCTGTTAGACCTTTTTCAATTCCACATTTAATCTGTATAAGCTGTTCTGGAACCATATCCCCACTTGCAACTAATTTGACAATGTCTGCTCTTGACTTCTTCTTAAAACAGAGCTTTGATATAAGGCTTACTACCCCGTTGGTTTTTCGTTCCATTCTCTCCAACTGTATGTTCTGAATCATCTGACCTCTTCCATCAACCACAGGAATTTGATAATATAGCGGAAGTCCATATTGGGTAGACTGTAGTACGTCTTTATCCGTAATGTTTTTCCTGCCCTGTCTAAGGCTTGGCTCTTGTAGCTTAGGAGGCTCCTGATTTTTTATTTTACTTTGCAAATCATCTATCTGAACTTGCATCTTGTTTATCTCCTCTTCACAAGCCTCTTTTTCCTTCCTAAGACGTGCAATTGCTCCCGTTGCTTTATTAATCTCCTCCTGCTGCTTCTCTAACATATAGTCCTTATCATCCAAGTCATCAATAAGGTTCTTTCTTATCGCCTCATCTTCCTTACTAGTTTCTAACAGCTTTAATTTCTTATTTAATTCATCATAACGACTCCCTTGATAAGATATTTTATCAGAGACTCCATTCAATAACGTTATAAGCTCTTTCAAATAATCTGTATCAATCTCTTCCTTTTCATCACTACTTAACTTATTCACCGCCGACTTTGACCTATTAATTTCCTCTTGATATCTTTCGTACACCTGCTTCATTCTCTGTGGCATTGCATTTGTTTCTTCTATAATTGTACGAATTGTATCCAAAGGAACTCCCTTGTCAAAGAAATCAAATAATACCTCCATCTGACTATTGCTATGACCTATCTTACAAATAACAGAAATCTCTTCCTGTGTACAATTTCTTCTCAAACAATTGGAATATACTCTCATCTGCCTGATATCATATTTTTTATCGGTATACTGCTCTGTCTCCTCTTTTGATAATCCAAACTCCAGATCCGATTGAACAAGCTGAATCATATCACTGCTATATTTCCCTCGGCGTTGCATCTTCGCAATAATTACATCAACCTCCTCCGGGTCCATGGGCTTTCTTTTCTGAATCATATTTCCCTCCATTCTAAAATGACATAAAAAATACAGCCTACCTATATGGCTGCTTTCTTCCATCATCTCTTACTCTTTCTTTGTTGTTTTCTAATTCCATTTCTTTCACAGGTACTCTTCCATCTTCTTTTGCAGAAATATCTCTCCATATCGTCTCGCCTATTCTTAATTCCTTACTAAGGACAGTTTCTCTCTTTTTTGTTTCTGCTACC
>CAZMYP010000126.1:0-3981 GCA_964570535.1 uncultured Herbinix sp. | reverse complement strand
GTTTTTTTGTATAATATAATATAGTTAGGAAGTGATAAAATGATTCTAATGGATAACATTTTAAGAGAAGGAAACAAGGAATTATACTTAAAATCAATCGACGTTAATTTACCACTATCAGAAGATGATGAAAGATGATTTGCTGTCAGATAAAATTAAGACTTCGGTCACACATTCAATGTATGAAGAATTCGGTACAGGAGCAGCAGAAATTTTTATGGAATACTTGGAAGAGGGAAGGTATGACAAAAGTTTTAAGGGGAAGAAAGTTCATGAGAAAGGAAGGGGAATGTAGAATGTCCCGGCAATTTGAAATAGAGATTCAAGAAATTCTATCTAGGGTAGAAAAAGTAGAAGCAGATTCAATGGGTGAAGCAATCGATAAAGCAATGGCCTTGTATTATGGACAGGAGATTATCCTTGATGCAGAGGATATGAAGGGAGTAGACTTTACACCGATTGGGATGCAAGAAGGGAAAAACAGATAATGGAGGATATGAGCATGACAAATAAGAATGAAACAGTTGAAAGTACAATGGATTATCTATTGGAATTATTAAAAGAAGAGTGGAAAGAAAGTAAAGAAGAATATCAATTATATGAATTTCTTAAGGATGAAGTAGAAGAGTTGAAATCAAGACTTCTAGTTGAAGCATTTAAATTGAATAAAATATTGGAAAAAGGTGAAAAAGAGCTATCATTTGAGCAGATGGTGATGAATACCAAGCAGGTATATGTCTTGCTGAGAGTTTTAGGTAAAGTAAATGCTGGAGTTCAAAGGATAGGAAAAGGGGGAACAGACAGTTGTGATTTATGTTTTGATCCTGAAGAATGGAACATCGTAAAAAAAGTAGCAAGATCACTTATTATATAGTCAGTTGGGAGGGTAACGAATGAGTGTATATTATAAGGTACAAGACATCTATGATGGGCAGATTCAGGAAGTCACAAGCTCGTCTAAGAATTGGCAGGATATATTAAGCCTTGCAGGTCAGCTTTATCGATACGAATTTGATAACATTATCATGATCTATGCCCAGCGACCTCATTCTACTCTGGTGGCAGATTATGATACATGGAAAAAGGTAGAACGATATGTGAAGAGGGGAAGCAAGGGCATTGCTATCTTCCCTTCGAAAGCATTAAACCCTAGAATGAGATATGTATTTGATATTAGTGATACTGGAGGCAGGAATGCTAAGCTAACATGGGATTTAGATGGGGATAAGCTTAAGAATTATTTGGATTTTCAAGTTTTACATGGACAGATAGAACAATATGAAAGTGCTAGCAGAGAAGATTTGAAAAATGCTCTAAAACTATTTACAGGAACAAATGTTTGGGCTATAATAAAAGAGGAGTTTTCAGAACGACTCCATGAATTAAAGCAGCTATCAGGTAGTGTGATAAAGGAATTTGCGCAAGATTTCAGTCAAGCGCGTACAAAACGCGAGAGCTTACAGCAGGAATCAGGTATGGAACAGTTTGTATACCAGAGCATAATGTATGCTGTAGGAACAAGATGTGGATTTGACTTATCTATAGAAGAACAGGATTTTAGTCAGATTGTAAATATCAAGGATGAAGAGATTATTTATCGTCTTGGTTCTCTCGTATGCGATGTCTCCTGTAGTGTTCTTAGAGAATTTAGCAGAAACTTAAAGATCATGGAAAATGAAAGGAGAATTGCATATGGTAGTAGAGATGACTTACCACGAAGTGGACGGTCTGCTGTATCCGGATATCCAGATGCCGGAAATGCAGGAGAAGAATTTGATGAGCCTAGGCAAATACGGAAGGATGGCAATGAATTACCTCAAGGAGAACGAGAGGAGCCGATTCAACTCACTTTACCGATTTGGAAAGCTGGCAGAGAAGATGAATCAAGTGGACGAGGAGGCAAACGAGCTTCTGGATCAATTGATGGAATCGTATCTGGAGAAACACAAACCACAGAATCCATCTTCGACAATGGAAATGTGGAAGATACGAGAGCAGGCGAAGATGCAGGCAGAGGAAGTAGTGCTTCATCAGGTCGTAATGCATTTTCACTAGAAAGAGAATTAGAAATCACATCGGAAGATGAAGAACTAGATAGAGAACTAGAGGAACTTAATACCTTTGGTAAAAATGAGGAAGCAGGTCAATATGCACAGGCTTCCTTTTTTGATGCCCAAGGGGACAAGATTCAAAGAAGGTATATTTACGTGGAGCCAAAGAAAGAAGCGGTAATTCCACCTGAGTACATTGCTCAGACATTACTTCGTGGTACAGGCTTTGTAAATGGCATGACCAGAGTGTGCGAAATCTTTGAAGATGTTATAGAAGCATCGGAAAGAGCCAAGCTGATTAAGAAAGAGTATGGTCAGGGTGGGGCTGGATGGCCGCTTGAAGGCTATGGACTTCATGGGTATGATACATTTCATGCACAAGGATTAAGACTCCAGTGGAGAGATGTAGAAGGAGAAAAGGAAGGCTACCTTTCATGGAAAGCAGTTGAAAGTGAGATTGCTGCTTTAATTCTTACTGGTGAATATCAGCCGGAAGATCTCCGATTAGATGAAATTGCAATGGTTGGAACTCATGAAGAGGATAGGAGCTTCAATCACGATTTTAATGAGGAAGATTTAGAAGAGGAAGAACTGGATGATTTTGCAATTCCAGATGAACCTGAAAGTTATCAGCGTAAAAGAATAGCCACAAGATCCGAGGATAAGTATGCAGTAAAGTATAGCATGACACCAGAAGAAGCTTACGAAGAAGATTGTATGATATTAATGGCGGAATATGATGATGAGATAAGGGCAGAATCAGAGGCTGAATTAGAGGAAGCCTTGAAGCTAGAGGTAATTCCAACGGATTATTCAAAGATCATTGCAGAGCTTGATGAAGATATGAGAGAGGCAATGGAGATTCTTATTTCTGATTGCAACTGCTACACTCCATACAAACCGTTCTTACAGGACATTGTAAGTTCTGAGTATTTGCTGATGCCTAATAAGCTGGATTTATTATCTGACATAGTTCTAGATGGAAGAGATGAGAAAAAAGCATACTGTAATAATCAGTATGGACTGGTTGAATATACTTTAAAACCATATGAGCTAACCATAAGTTATAAGAATCGTTTTGGTGAGCGAGTGGTAGAACAAACAGGGTATAGGGAGCTATATGAAGTGCTTTCTTATATGGTGAAACAGCCATATTATTGCGGGACTGAACAGCAGGAAAGATACGATTCCATGATGGCTAGAGAAGATAAGGAAACCATACCGCCAATCTATCAGAAATTCTTGTCGATACAGGAAAGTATCAAACAGGAAAGTATCAAACAGAATCGTGAGGAGCAGGTAAAGAGACGTGCTGAATTACAAGCTGTAACGGAAACAGAGACTAAAGCCGGTATTAAGCATAATTTTCATTATAATCTTTGGGAACTACCAAAGGGTGGAGCAAAGACTAGATACAAATGGAATGTGGATGCAATTCAGACTTTGAAACAGATTGAAGCGGAAGGCAGACTTGCAACACCACAGGAGCAGAAGATACTTTCTAATTATGTGGGTTGGGGTGGGCTAGCTCAGGCTTTTGACGAAAATAATGAGAGCTGGCATAAGGAGTATTTTGAACTGAGAGATTTATTAACAGATGAGGAATATGTTGCTGCTAGGGCTACGGTTAACAATGCATTTTATACCTCGCCAGAGATTGCAAGTTGTATGAATCAGGCACTGGTGCAGTTTGGTTTTCGTGGTGGTAATATATTAGAACCAAGTATGGGTATTGGTAACTTTTTTGGAAGTATTCCAGTACCGATGCAACGTAGTAATCTATATGGTGTAGAGATTGATAGTATCTCTGGTAGAATCGCAAAACAGTTATATCAGAAAGCAAACATCAGCATTATGGGATTTGAAAAGACTAATTATCCAGATAATTTCTTTGATGTAGTTGTTGGTAATGTGCCCTTTGGTGACTATA
>CAZMYP010000125.1:0-4006 GCA_964570535.1 uncultured Herbinix sp. | reverse complement strand
GCTAGATTTTTCCATAGCACATATGGATGAGAATCATAAAATGAATGAGGAAGAAGCTTCAAGTTTGATGGAGGACCAGCAAATTATCGAAAATGTAACACTAACTCCAAAGGATGAAGAAAGGATTGCTGAGGAGAAAAGGATAGCCGAGGAGCAAAGGATCGCTGTGGAGAAAATGATAATCGAGGAGCAAAAGATTGCTGAGGAGAAAAGGATAACCGAGGAGCAGAGGATTACCGAGGAGCAAAAGGACACTGATAATGGTGGTGATACAACTACTGGTTTTGATGTTAGTAGTATTCATGACAATAACTTAAAAGATTTACAGATTATTAATAGAACAGAATATTATCCTCTTGAAGTTAGATATGATGATAATAATCAATATGTTAAATCGATTATTGGTAAGTTTAGTGATATCCCCGTTTGGAATTCCGAAGATGCCTTGAGAGCTTTATACAGTGTTAAAACACTTGTAGGATTAGATGACCCCGCATCTCAATTGGTTCTAGATATGGAAGATGAGAGCAAATCAGGAAAATCTTATACTTTCAATCAATATTATGAGAATATTGAAGTGTTCGGATCCTCAATTACAGTATCAGTAGATAGTGAAGGTAAAGCTATGTCATTAAGATCTTGGATTATTAGTAATGAAGTTCTGAGTAAGTCAATCATTACAACATCACCAAAACTTTCTGAGAGTGAAATAAATCAAATTATTAAGAAAACATACCCAGATACAATAGATATTTTATCATCACTATATATTTTTACAATGGAAGATGATGATAACCCTATACTAATTTATCTGACATATACGTCAAATGGAAATCGAATGGGTAACATGATTATCTCGGATGCAAATAGTGGCGAAGTGATCTATGAAGAGCTATTAATGAAAACTGATTGATATTTATCTGATGGGTGTGGTGATAATGATAAGTCATTTGTAGTTTATCGTTTTGGGAGAGAAAGGAGAATACTATTTGGTCAATTCAAAACGTAAAATAACTATACTCATAATTATTTTTGTTCTCTTAATTACGGTATTTGTTATATTTTCCTATACAATAAAAAATAGAAATCAAGGCGATAAAGAAAGAAAAATTAGGTATGATATTCCTGGTATAGATTCATGTATTTGGGCATATAAAGATACTCCTAAAATTGTTATAAAGAACGCAAAGAAATTTTTGATTGAAAATGGATTCTGCGGAGATTATATACAATTTACTTTTCAAAATAAATATTTATATTTTAGAGAAAACAAAGATTTTACTTTTAGTGTTGTACAATCCTATAAAAATATTTATTGCTCAGGTTATTTTGAGATAAACTTAAATGGTGATATTGAAATTATAGATAGTTTAAAGACTGCAAAAGAGTTATACTTAATAAACACAGAATCTGATATTGATTCCGTTGATGCAATTCAAATCGGAATCGATTATTTAAACCTTAAAGATAATACAACGGATGGATCAGTAGATAAGCTATATCTTGATCCAAGCAGCCAGAAATGGATTTTTGTATATGATGTAAGATTTGAAAACCAAACAATTCAATTAATAATTGATGGAATCACGGGTAAGATTTTGGAAGATATCAGAGGAGAAGATATTAAAAAGGATGAGTATTAAATGTAAGCCAAATGCCATTATAAACCCTCAAACACACAGTTGAAAGAACTCTAAAAACTCTAAATTCGATCGGTAAGAAATGCTTTAATACGACCAACTTACAACAGAGTTACGACCATTTTAAAGAATTGTAGAGAATAATGAATAGGAAGAAAAACAGAACATGCAAGATATAAGGAAATAAAGACCTATGAAGGGACATAAAACATCAGGATTGATTTCCCGACGATGAAGAGTTTGGAGAAGTAAATTAAGATTTGTAATGATAGACACTAATTTCTGGTAGAAATAGCAGATCGAGGTGTCTATTTTGTGTTCTATAGTAAATCTGGATATAATGTAGCATTCTTTATAAATCGTTGTAAGCGTCAAAGGAAACACGCCTTATAGTTTTTAAGTAATTACTTTATAATACCTCTCAGGAGGTAAAGTTAATGAAAAAAAGAAACTTTAAAACAAAGGAAGAAAAGCAAGTTTTAGTTAATAATTATCTTAAAAGTGGTTTGTCAAGAAAAGCATGGTGTAGTAAGAACAATATACCAATATCAACTCTTGTTGGTTGGCAGAAACAGCTTAATAGAATAAATAAAGATGAAATTATATTTGTTTCGCCAAAGCCATTTAAAGAAATTAACAAAGATAAAAGAAGGCCATCTGTATCCAAAGATAAAGCAAGTGGTGTAGAGCGTGCAGCATTTACTACAATTCTTGAAGTAGAAGGATGTAAACTGCTTATAAATGAAAGCATACCTTTTCACTTAATAAGTCAGCTAATTAAGGCGGTGAGAGAAGCTCATGTTTAATTATAAAGACTATGAAGTATTCTTAGCCTGTGGTAGCGTAGATATGAGAAAAAGTATCAATGGATTATGTGAAATAGTAATGAATAACTTTGATATTGATCCTAGAGAAAAAATACTATTTGAAGAATATTGAATAAATTATATGCCAGCACATGAAGCTGTAAGCGGTTTGCATTTACTATCTTGCTGCGGCTGCTTGTAGACGCAAAATCAAAGCCATTTTTAGACTCCTTAATGAAGTTTTCCATGGTTCCACGGTTGCAGTAAAACCGGATGATATCCTCAGGTGACAGATCCATGTTTGTTACGATGAATGTATAAAGATAGTTGAACTGGTTACAAGGTTTTTCTACCTTTATCACAACTCTTCTAGGATACTCCCAACTACCTGCCTGATAATAAAACTCATCATAAACCACTGCATAATCTATTTTGTTATTGACTGTCAGTTCATCCAGGCAGTTTTCTGCATGGAGTGCAGAACGATACAAATTTTGATTCGCTTTTAAGCGAATTGCGTAGGAAGTCCCATTAGTTTCTGCCTGTCTGAACAACTTCGGATCGGCAAATCCACTGTCGCCACGCATATATAACGCTGTGTCAGGGTATAACTGCAGATACTCATCCAATAACGGTTGCATAAAGGCTACAGCACCATTAGATGAATAAACTGAACCCTCACGGAGTTCTGCTTTTAGCAGATCACCTGTTAATCCATCATAACATAAAAGTGGATGATAACCATGTGCAGAGTAGTGGTAGTTAAAGTCCTCGTCTTCTTGCTCTCCATAAGTATTAAGCAACGTGGAATCAATATCAAAAAGTATCAGTTGAACTGCTTAACAAAGACAGTAGTGAAGCGGATATAAGAAAAACTGCTGATAGGGTTATAGGAAGTCAGACTCTACTCAGAAAATATGTAGGAAAGGATAATATAAGAGTATATGTCTATAAGATTGATCTGAATCCCGAGAATGCCAAGTATCGAACCTGGAGAGAAACACAGATTAATAGCTCCGGTGGAGAAAAGCTGGTTTCTTATTTTACACTAATATTGTCACTGCTTAATTATTCAAGAAGTGATTATGGAGACATCAATGATAAGAGCCTGACCAGCGTGTTGATACTTGACAATCCGTTTGGTGCAGTTTCATCCGGACATTTACTTAAGCCTATGTTTGAAATAGCTAAGCATTTCAGAGTTCAGCTGATTTGCCTGTCAGATATTAATAAAGCAGATATTACGGCTTGCTTCGACAACTTCATCAAAGCAGTAGTTAAGCCATTGAAGTATTCAAGCTTTGAGATGCTAACCCATGAGGGTAATGAAGCAATTGAGCATGGATTCTATAGAAGTGAGCAAATGACGTTCTTATAGGTGACATATGCAATATACTTAAGTATGGAGGATTATATTAATGTTGCTGTAAATGTATGTGACCATACCCCAGTAAACCTGGGGATTTTGGCTAAAAATGGCATGATATCAGATATAGAAAGAATACATAAAAAAAGATAAATAAATAGTGAACTTAATGAATGAAGTATATAAAATAAAGA
>CAZMYP010000124.1:0-4020 GCA_964570535.1 uncultured Herbinix sp. | reverse complement strand
TAAACCCGTAACAATCACCGCCCAGCCGGGGGATGCTGTTGCCGCTCCCGGATACACCGAGGCACCAACATTTGCAGTCATGGCCGAAACCGTGCCTGCCGATTCAGGGGAAACAATCACCTATCAGTGGTATAAGGACAGCGTAGCTATTGACAGTGCAACAAATGCAAGCTATACGGTTGAACCTAATCTTGGTGAGGGTACTTATACTTACCACTGTACTGTGACTTGCGATGGTTATACGGTAAATTCAAATAATGCAATGTTTTATGTTACAAGTGTTACAGGAAATTATGAAGTGACCGCGTCAAGTGGCAACACAATGAGTTACCCGACTTTGGAAACAGCCATCACTGCGGCAAAGAGCAAGCCGAACAGCACCGTCAAGCTGCTTGCCGACGCAACCACCGCAAGCCAGGTTGATGTCAGCTCAGGTACGTTTACGATTGACTTAAACGGATACACGTGGACTGCAGAAAATACGGCACTTGCATTATATTCAGGCGCAAATATCACACTAAAAGATAGTGGTACGAGCGGAACATTGCAAAACTCGAATAATACACTATTTTATGTAGACACGACCTCACTATCAACATCAGCTACGCTTACAATAGAAAACGGCATATACAAGGGTAATCGTATTATAAATACAAATAGTGACTTGTATTATCCAAGAAGTGGGGTAATTATTAATATCCTGGGCGGAGAGTTTTACTATGTAGGTACTTATACGGGAATAGCTGGAATGTATTTTCAAAATGCAACAGTAAATATAAGCGGTGGGAGCCTTTCGGGTTTTACGTTATCTTTTAAAAATGTCAATGCTCAGCTATCAGGCGGAGAGCTTGGGAGTATTACCCATTATGATAGCAATGTGGCGGCGCTGCTTAAAACAGGCTATGGATATAAGAACAAGTCGGATAATACCTGGGTGAACAATCTGGGCAGGGATAAAGTGATTTATAATGATTTAGCAAACGATTTACTACCCAAACCAGTTACCATACAACCCGTACCGGTAGCAATCATCGCTCAGCCGCAAAATGCCGCAAGCGCGACCTACGGCTACACCGAAGCACCAACCATGAGCGTTGAGGCAGAAAAAACTACCGCCGCACCAGCGGGCAGTACGATTACCTACCAGTGGTATCGCGTAAAGAGCGGTAGCGAAACCAGCGACACAGCTTTGGGAACAACTGCCACGTTGACACTCCCCACCGGTCTTGACGCAGGCACCCACAGCTTTTACTGCGCAGTCACCTGCGACGGCTATATTGTGAACAGTGAAAGTGCAACATTTACCGTGGAGCCGAAAGATATTTCCGCCAGTACTCTTGTGCTGACTATTCCTACCGGTGGCTATATCTATGATGGAATAGCTAAAACGCCGACTATTACCCTTACACTTAGCGGATACACTTTCGTTTCGGGTACGGACTATATTCTTGATTATATGGATAACACCGATGCCGGCATCGCCAGCGTTACCATCACCGGGCAAGGCAATTTTATCGGAACAAAAAGCGAAGAGTTCACCATTGCCAAAGCAGACCAAAGCATAAGCATTACAGAAGTTAGTGGGAAAAAATATAATGATGCTGATTTCACACTGGAAACAACAGGCGGGAAAGGCGCAGGTGCAGTTACTTTTTCTGTGCCAGAGGGCAATGGTGTACTTTCCATTTCCCAAAAAGAAGACGGTAGATTTGACGCTGTTATTAAAGGTGTAGGAGAAGTAACCGTAACAGCCACCAAGGCGGCGGATACAAATTATAATGAGGCCACTGCTACGCAGTCAATCACGATTGAGCGAGCGGATACATCCATTGCGTTCCAGTTATCCTATACGGGGCACTATTTCTACACCGGTAGCTCCATTCCCAATCCGGAGGAAGTGGATTTGAGCATCACGGGCGCATCCTATAGCGATGTGGATTTTGTCTGGTACGACAGTAACAGCAACCAACTGGACAGTCCGCCTACAGCTATGGGCAGCTATATCCTTGCGGTAACTATTCCAGAGACAGCGACTACGAAACCAAGCGAAAATACGAAATCTGTAACAATCAGTTCCTATGACGGCACTGTAACGTTTGCCTATAATGGTAGCACCACAAATGCGGCTTGGTACAGCACAGATGTGACCATTACAGCAGATGGTTACACCGTCAGTGACAGTGTGAATGGAACCTATGCGGACACCTATTTGTTAAGCGGAGAGGGCGAAGTCAGCAAGACGCTCTATTTCAAGCAAAATGGCACTGGTTACATTACAGACGGAAAAGCCATCACTGTAAATATCGATAAAACTGCACCGACATTTTCTGCCGATACGGATGGAATTACCATCAGCGATAACAACTGGAAGGGATTCCTGAATAATATCACCTTCGGGCATTTCTTTAAGGAAAATAAAAATGTCAGCATTTCGGCAACAGACAGCGGTTCAGGCGGGAATAAGTATTATTACTATATTGATACCGGCAGCACGACAGTCAAAACAGCCGAGGAACTGAAGAGCATTTCCTTTACAGAAGGTAGTAGCTTCTCCATTACTGACGAGAACAAATACATCATCTATGCCTATGCGGTAGATCAAGCAGGCAACAAAAGCGCCTATATCTGCACAGACGGAATTGTCATTGACAAGATAGCACCTAGTATTATGATGTATGAACCTGGGATTGGTGATTTTAAAGATACCTGGGCGGTTGCAAATACAGGAATCAATGAAATTGGGACGGTTACCTATATAATAAAAACCGCTGAAGTAAGCGAAATTATAGCACAAACTATTTTTGATGACCCAGATAAGAAAACAGTAAGCAGAGATGGCGATTTTCCATATATGAATCTGAGATTTGACGATCTGACAGCGAACACTACCTATTATATTTATGGCGTTGGCACCGACAGGGCGGGAAATAACAGCGAAGTGAAAAGCACAAGCTTTACTACCACTACTACACAGCCGATTTTCGCCGATAACCCGACAATCTCAGGAACCTACGGACAGCAGGTGAAGGACATGACAGTATCTCAGGTAGTAAGTACCAATGGTGTAGCCGGAAGCTGGAGCGTTTCCAGTACAGATATCCCGTCTGTAGGAACAGTGGCAACCTATGATGTAGTCTTTACACCTGATAATGCAGCGCAATATGCCACGGTGACGGTACAGGTAACCCCGACCCTTAATCCTAAGAGCCTAACGGCGGCAGGAGTGATAATTGAAGAGGTAACAGGAACTTACACTTATAACAAAACAGAAAAAGTACCAACTGTTACAGTAACCGATAGTGAGGCAACCATTACCGCATCGGATTATGAATACAGCTACAGTAACAACATAAGTGCCGGAACAGCAACAGTAACGATTACCGCAAAAGGCAATTATACTGGAACTGTAAGCCGCACCTTCACGATTGCAAAAGCAACAGCTCCGAGTATTACTTGGCCTAATGCAAGCAGTATTACCTACGGCCAGAAGCTGTCTGCAAGCGCCCTAAGCGTGAGCAGTACCGAGTATGGTACCTTTGCGTGGACGGATGGTAGTACAGTTCCTATTGTGACAAACGGCGGCTATGAGGTTACCTTTACGCCGAATGCAGGTACAGTGGCAAACTATGAAGCCATCACAAACACAACCAAGATGGTTGCCATTACAGTTAGCAAGGCAACGCCTGCTGTGACAGTTAGTGCAGACATCTCCGATGATGCAGGAAGCCGTAAGGCGACATTGACCGCAACCGTGACCGGTACAGGCGATGGTGAAACTCCTACCGGCACCGTGAAATTTGCGGGCAGCACAAGCGGCAGTGATGTGGATATTGCAGGAGCAACCGCAATATCCACATCACTGCCGCTTGATGTGGATATTGCAGGCGCAACCGCTGTCACAATCACAGGCGGCAAGGCAACTTACACATGGACAGGGCTTGCTAAGCAGATTTACAAGGTCAAGGCAGTTTACAACGATAGTGCTAACTATAACACCGCTACCAGTACAGAGCTTAGCTT
>CAZMYP010000123.1:0-4107 GCA_964570535.1 uncultured Herbinix sp. | reverse complement strand
TCACCTTTGATATATTTGCTAGCTGGTCTACAGTAAGATAAATAATATTACAAGATTATATTATTAGGTAAGATTAATAGACTTCCAAGGCGCCTCATTCATATATTATGGATCATTCCATTTCTTAGAATGTGGATTCCTGTCGGTATGTCAAGCAAGTTTAGCTTGATGACATTGATTTCAAGGTTTACAACAAGTACTGTAGTCGTATATGATGGTGCATTGGATTTTGCTCTTACTAACTACCTTATGATGGCAGACGACTACTTTCCGATTACCTATAAAGTGAATATACTTGATAGACTGTTCAGTATTGCCTCAATTGTATGGATTATGGTTACTGCTGCCCTTATTATCGTTTCAGTGATTATATATGTTATAACAAAATCCGAGCTAAAGGATGCTAACCTTTTACGAGATAATATATTTGTTTCGGACAGAATAAGCTCACCAGCAACATATGGTATTTTTCGCCCAAGGATTATTATTCCCAAGGAGTATGAGCAAGCTGATTTGAAATATATAATAGCACACGAATCTGCACATATTCATCTTAGAGATAATTTATGGCGTATCATCGCTATTATCACAGTCTCTCTTCACTGGTTTAATCCGCTAGCCTGGCTATTTCTAAAGAAGTTTTTAGAAGAAACAGAACTGGCCTGTGATGAACGGGTATTGTCGGCTTGCGGCGAGGATGAGAAAAAGGCTTATGCTATAGCCCTAGTTGACTGTGCCAAAAGCAGGAGTTTGTTTGTCTCAGCATTCGGTGGGGCAATGATTCGACTACGCATTGACCACATTCTATCATACAGGAGGCTATCAGCCATTTCAATTACTTGCTTCACAGTGCTTGCTATTACTATTGCTTATGTTCTTTTGACAAATGCTTCTTATTGGAGGGATGGTTATGAAAAGAATTATTTATATCTGCTTTGGAGCAACGCTTCTAGCTCTTATACTATATGGTTGCAGCAAGGCACCCTTGTCTGATGACTGGGAGGATCTCAAATATGTCGCAGATAATTATACCTTAGAAGATGCAAAGCGTGAATGCTATGTCCTTATGGAGAATGGAAGTGTCACCTTTGGGAAGGAAATCTGGCATGACTTTATTGATTTGGTAGATAAAGGGAAACCATGTAAAATACGTGTCTCACATTACTACACGCTTGAAGACCCGTCTCATTACGATCGGTCATATTATGAGAGCATAAAGGATGATTACCCGATGATGTTTACCTTTGAACTTGATTGTAAGGATGATATCTTCTATCTAAGCCACTACGAAGAGGAAAGACTCTATCAATCGGAATATAAATATCTGATGAGATATGAGGGGGAGGCAGAAACTCCTACCGCCACCTTCACATCCTATGTAAGGTATGTGTTGGTGAATGATGACACGGTTACCTGGAAAGATATTTGTAGTGGCATGCTTAGTTCCTATTCAGCTGCAAATATAGAGCACGATCAAATATATACTGAATTGTTTTTTAAGGATGGGTATCGTTGAGCAGGCTTAAAAAGTTTTATCTATTTTCAATAGTAGGGGTACTTATAGTATCCTTTTATCCCTTGTATATGGGTTTGAAGGTTATAGCAGATATGGTTCAAAGTGGAATGGTTCTGGCAGAATATTACCCCAAGTTACACTTATTATGTATATGGGTGAGATGATACTGTTAAGCGGTCATCTATATCGTTTCGGCTCCGGATTTATATTTGACGGACTAGCAGGTATTGTACTTGCTCCTATAGATATATTAATGTTTATAGCATCCGGATGTATAAATGCTGTCTTATGCTATGTTTTTAATAAGCACTAAAGCTTCCTTCCTACATACATCAGATGCTCCGACCAGCTAAGTAAGTCCTCACGTTCTGCTAGCTTCTCAGACATATCTAGCCATGCATCAACTATTTCCTTTGATTGGGACATGATGTTACTCTCGCAAGGAGATATAATGCTCTCTTGGCCGAAGTAATGTAGTTTCTCAAGTGAAAATTGTTCCATGAATGGTAGCACCTCTCGTTGGTGTATAAAAAATGCTTGGGTAAATGCTTCCCCCTTATAGCTTCTGTCCTCACATATCGAATCGTAATACATGTCCCCGTTTTCATTAATAATATCTGAGGGATCAAATTTCATTGAATATATCATTCCTGCAAAGGAGTTTATAAAGGATACAAATATCACTCCACCCAGTTTCAAGAGACGAAGGCTTGAATTAATTGCCTTGATGCGGTCACTTTCCTCAAGTAAATGATATAGCGGTCCCATAAGTAGAATACAATCATATAATCCTTTTACGCTCTCATCAACAGTACGTGCATCACCAGCTAAAGCTGTCAAAGTCAGCCCTCTTTCAGCTACTTTTCTTTTAGCAAAGCTTACATTCTGGGGCGAAAGATCAAACAAGGTTACATCACAGCCCTTCTCGGCCAGCCACAGAGAATATCTTCCCGGACCTCCTCCTATGTCAAGCACCTTATCTCCTACCTTAATATAACGATCGATATAGCGACAGGTAATAAGGAACTCTGGGCGATTATCAATACGCTCCCACTCATCCTCTACTGATTCATCATAATAGTTTCTGATTATTTCTGTAGTATCCACTTCTATTCCCTCCTTTTTTTGATAATCGAGTAGGAGGGAGTTGTACGCTCTTGTAGCGGCTGACCTGCCGATAAGTAATTTCCCTATGGAAATATACATTGTGCGTCAGAATGAATATTGGCTTGATGTAGTCGCCCTGAACAGTGTTGTCACGATAGTCGGTGTTGTTATAGCAAACTTCGATCATTTCTCGAATGGCCTTTGTTTGAGATCCAGAACTATCCCCTAATTTACTCAACCCAGTCTGTAACGTGTCAAAAATACCTTCGAATAATTTTTTATGTAATGGACTGATCAAACGACTAAAGGCTGATATTGCGTCTCTGACATTAGACACATCAAAATCTTTACCCATATTAATCCAAGTTGAAAATAAGTCTTTATAGGCTATGAAATAGCCAATGTTACTTTTGATATGGTCCATTGTCTCTACATCATCTTCCGAAAGATCTTTTATATCTTCATCGGAACAACCTTCTTTTTTAGCAAATTTCAACTCATAATCAGATAGATACTTATAAAAAATGAAACCTAAAATATAATCCTTGTATTCATTTGCCTCGATTTTTGAACGCATTTGGTTAGCAGACTCCCATATTTTCGCTGCCAGTTGTTGTTTATTCATAAATGTTCCTTCCTCTCTTACCATTTCAATTTTATAAATAAATATTCTTAATAAACCTATAATCAAATATATCCACTATATCCGATACAAAATAGTTTCTCAATATGAGGGAATTTGTAAATTTCGATTGATTTGTCCACTACCGCACAAACTAGGTCTACTTCATCCTTACGATAGCTGTTAATTCCATTTTCTTATTTTACGTATCATTTTATTTCTGTCGTTTAATCCGTTGATACATCATAATGATATTTTACCACACTTCTTTCCATTTTGTGTCCTATGTAGACAAAAACATTAAATCTTTTTTGATGTTGATTTCAAGGCAAAAAAATCCCAGTACATAACCCATAACTGGATCATATACCAGGAAATCATAATTATTGTTTTTAACAAACCCTTATTTTATGCCTGTTTGCTTGCGTTCCTTTTTGTTACATCCGTATGTACGGTAGTAGGTAATTGGAATGGTATTTTTTCAGTTCTTATGCAGCCAGGGTCTGATTTTTTTTAGTTTCTGTGTATATGTGATTCCTGTAATCAACTTAATTTTTAATTATTTTCTTAAGAACACTCATATTATCATTTATTTCTTTTATGAACTTCGCATATAATAAATCTCTATTGTGTTTCTTAATATACGATATAAAACATTCCGCACTGCTATAAACTTCCTGATAAAACTCTTTAAAATCTATGTCCTCCTTCCAAAAGACCTCATAGGAGTTAGAATGTACATAAGTTATCTGCAATAAGTCTTTAGGTTCTAGGATTAATTTTCTACGATCACTTGTAAGCAAATATATCTCATATTTTTTATTATGATATACTTGAATAGCCCCTTTCACTAATTCATGTA
>CAZMYP010000122.1:0-4385 GCA_964570535.1 uncultured Herbinix sp. | reverse complement strand
TCATTACTCTTCCTACCACATGTGCATACATATCCTCGAAGGGATAGCTTCGTAGCTCATTATCCTCATCATCTGGAATTGATTCTGCAAGTACTATGCCATCTGCTGAAAATATCTTTCCTCTAATTATCCTTTTGCTCAGAACTTCGTGCCTAAGATTATAGGTACTATTAATAATATCATCGCTTTTAACCAACAAAAAATATGTGAAATAACCCATCATCAGAACAAACAAGCCAATAAAAATATACATTGTCGATAATATGGTCTTTCTTCCTGATTCCTTGTTCCTTGTTATTTTCTTGTTCCTTGATAATTCCTTGTTCCTTGATAATTTATTATTCCTTGATGCTTCCTTATTGTTTTTAATCTTCATTTACTTCACCTGCTAACTGGGCATTACCTGTAAAATAAATACCTTGAATTATCATGAACATAATAATTGTAGATAAGATTGAACTGCCTCCAGAACTTATTAATGGTAAGGTTACTCCTGTTGATGGAATAAATTTTATAACCCCTCCTATGGATAAAAATATCTGAAATCCAAACATAACTGCAAAACCCAGTGCTAGTAATCGATAGAAATTGTCCTCTAGCTTAAGGGATATATTTATAATAATCATAAAGCAATTAATGTAAAGCAGAATAAGGCATAAAGCAAATAACCCTCCAAACTCCTCTGATATTGCAGAATATACAAAATCACTGTCAACTACGGGGATTGTTGTGGGTAATCCTTGATACAATCCCATTCCAAACCACCCACCAGTTCCTATGGCAAATAATGACTGTGATACCTGATATCCTTCTTTATCAATATATCCAAAAGGATTTTTCCATGCTAATACTCTGACCTTAACATGGTCAAAAAGCCTGTAAGCAATCCAAGAAGCCCCACTTCCCCCTATTAGTCCAAAAAATAGGTACAGCGGTCTCTCTGTTGCCCCATAAAGCATAAAGATATAGGTAACAAAGAATATCAAGGCTCCACCCAGATCCCTTTGTAGCACCAAGGTCAGTACTGTTGCCCCAGCCATTACAGTTACCGCACAAATTCTCTTAAAATCTGTTCCCTCATCAAATAGTGAGGCTATACAAAATACGAATAATAGCTTTACAAATTCAGTGGGTTGGATTGAGAATAATCCAAATATCGAAAGCCAACTAGTGGCACCATAGCTTTCACTACCAATAAATATTACTATAACCAACAGTACAATTCCAAGCATTCCATATATCCATCCATAATTTCTTACTCGGGTTAATTTATGGATTAATATCGGAACCACCAATCCAAGCCCCAGGGCAATACAGCTAATAACAAATTGGCGAACAGCCTTATCAAAGGACAGTCTGGTAAGAACAATATATCCTATAGCCATTAGCATTAGCATATTTCTTAGAAGTAACCTTGAAATTCCCGGATAAATAATCTTATATAGGTTTAATACTAAGATAAATACTAAGGCTTGAGCCGCATATAGAAATAATAGCTTATTGTTTTTTACCTGCAGGTAGATCGTAAAATAAGCGGTAAAATGAAACATGAAAAAAAATCCTGTCATCCATTTATATGACTTATTCTGAAGATTTTTATTTCTTTTAACTGATACCCTAAAGCTATGATAGGTATATCCACCCACCAATAAAAGCATTAGATATTTTGTTAACTCAACTGCCGCAAACATTCTTTCACCCACTTATATAAAACCAGTTATTCAACGCCACGTTTGAAATGTCCAGTTGTAATATTGTCAAATTCCAACGTAGCTTGTTTATACTTTAAAAATACATCAATATAGGCTGATAATATAGTCTTCATTTCCTCCGGTGTTTCATATATAAAATCCAGTCTAATCCCATTAGGCTTTAGCTCTCTAATTTTGTCTGCCTGCCCCAGTAAGGAAAGTCGTTGACCATTATATATAATACTATAGCAGTTGTTACAATTGGACCAAACATAGAACCTTTTGCCTTTTTTGTCCTCTAGATAATCCATACTGCCAGTGCCCATTTCACATTTGTTACAACCCTTTGTATTGTTATAAAGGCATTGTACTGACACCATAACTGGCAAATATCCATATACCATGAGCTCACAATCATATAAATCAAGTTCCCTAAGCTCCTTTTGGTTTAACTCTATAGGGGCTGTAAATTCATCAACCTCATTTTCCCTCCAGAATAGTTTTGCTTCCTTATTGAATATATACATATTGTGATTCAGCCTTATCTTTTTAATCCTTCCAGTGCTTTTAAATACACTCTGTAGCAGGGCCACCTCTTCAAAGTTCTTTACAATAAAGCCATCAATGCTATCATGCTCGATTAATTTGAATATATCCTTATGGAGCTTTTCATATACACTTTCTCTGCAAATATGTGGTAGTTGGATATAAAATAGCTTATTAGTCTTGGATGAGGACTGGGACATTTCAATTATATTTTGCAGATTAAATCTGTCATAATCCACATAAATAGATGCTACCCCTGAGCTTTCAACAGCTAGTTCAAATTGTTCCTCAGTCTGGATTCCCACACCAATATTACAGGCTTTGGTATTCTCAACATTACTAATGCTAGTATCTATATCCGTATCTATATCCTCTTTATTACGATGATAAGATCCTACTATTGCCTCAGACAGCATATTAACTGCTTCTCTTCTTAGCTCATTAAGCCATGCGACTGGGACAAAGATATTGCTGTCTGCTTCAATAGTCAGCTCCTCAAATTGAAAGATGGTATCCCCAAGCTTGTTAATAGATGCATATAACCTCTCTTTGGTCATCGGCTGCTTTATAGCCGCCTCTACCATCTTATGATAAGCGGTTACAGAGATACTGTTATATCTCAATGTTAATTGAAGTCTTTCCCCTTGCTTTACATATAAATAACCTGATATCTCCTGCTTTATATCCTTATCAATAAATCTTTCTCTTATTGAACCTAGCAGAGCATTATTCCTTGTTCTATATACCATGTCATGAATTCCAATGCCTAATCTTGCCGAATTGTATGTCTTATTGTCATTGTTATTCTTAAAAGGTGTCTGGCCAACTCTAGCCATAAATATATCGCCCTTAGGTCTATCATCCTTTATTGTAAATTCATACTCAGGCTCATTTTCTTTATTTCTTATCTCAAGGATATCCTGAGCATTAATATCTTCTACAAACTTAATCTTAACTTGCCCCTTCTCAGTAGCTATTATCTCACCAACAGGTACACCACTGTGATTAGGTCTAACCATTGACATCATTGATTTTCCTCGGTAGGTCTTACCATAGCCTTCCGAAAAGCCCCCTCTATTATATAAATCCATAAGTCCTATCATATCTGCTTTGTATTCATTACCTCTTAGGTGCTCGTTAAAGCTTTCCTTACCCTCTGATAGATATAAATCAACATATTTTCTATATATATAAGAGACTCCTGCCGCATATTCAGGTTTTTTCATTCTTCCTTCAATCTTAAAGGAATTAATACCGGCCTCTATCAAATCCGGAATCTGGGATACCGTATTGATATCCTTGGGGCTAAGAAGATAGGATTCTTTTTTTGACGAAAGTGTATGTTCTCCTGAGATGAACTTATAGGACATTCTACATGGCTGAGCACATCGTCCCCTATTACCACTTCTTCCACCTATCATACTACTCATCAGACATTGTCCGGAATAACAATAGCAGAGAGCACCATGGACGAAGGTTTCAATCTCCATATCAGAATTCTCTCTTATGCTTTTTATTTCCTTAAGCGAAAGCTCCCTTGCAGTTACAAGCCTAGTGACACCCATACGCTTTAATAAATTAGCTCCTTGGCCCATTGTAATCGTAGTTTGTGTACTGGCGTGAATGGGAAGCTTAGGAAAATGGCGATGTATAAAATGCATCACACCAACATCCTGTACGATCACAGCGTCCAGTCCTGCCAGATAATATTTTTCTAAATAATCATATAGTAGGCTCTGCCTTTCCTCTTCCTTAACCAATGTATTAACAGTTAGGTAAAGCTTTTTATTTCTAAGATGAGCCTCCTCTATTGCCCTTATAAGAACATCCTCATTCGGGTTATCAGCATATGCCCTTGCACCAAATCTGCTGCCTCCCATATATACAGCATCACATCCGGCATTCATGGCTGCTCGCATACTTTCATATGAACCAGCCGGAGCTAATATCTCAATATTTCTTTTCATAAACAAACCTCTTTCTATTCAACTATCAAAATCTTCCCTTAAAGATCAAAGAATGTGCCTTGGCAGATTCTCCAAGCTTGCTACGCAAACTTTGCTGCTACGCGTTCACGAAGTAATAATTTCATTCCGCGCGAGTGCGTATCCTTGCGGAGCATTTTATATAATAGGACGAACTTTCCTA
>CAZMYP010000121.1:0-4532 GCA_964570535.1 uncultured Herbinix sp. | reverse complement strand
GACCTTCAGCTCCTGTGTGTGTGCGGTATCTTCCGTCACCATAGGCAGCTGTGCGAAAGAAACCTTTACCTCGCCCTTACTGGTGTCGGGCTGAAGCTCCTTGCCGTCTGCATCGGTGATGGTGATGTCAAAGGAAACCAGCTCGGTTACGGTTTTGCCTGTTTCCTTTGATTTCACTTCTTCACTGACAGCGTTTTGGATTTTCTCTTTATCCTCCGCATTGGTCACCTTTTCGGCATGAAGAACAGCTCCCTCCGGGAACATGTCCTTATCTGCTTTAACAGTAATTTCGATACCATCTATGGTCTGACTTTGGCTGAATGCCCACTTTCCACCGTCTTCCATCAGCACCTGAATCTGTGGCAGGCTCACTCCGTCCGCAAGGGTATAGCCCTCCGGCAGAATTGGCTCATAGATAAATACTGCGCCTGCGTTAGTGGAATCAAAAGCAGTAGAACCACTGTTCTCTACATTAATTTTCCAGGTGATACCGGTAATCGTCTGCTCTTGTGAGATAATTTGTTCCATATCCACCTGTTTAGAAGCTGCCTGGTCTGAGCCTAGACCAATTGCAGATCCTGTAGCAGTTTTCGGTGCTTCTACCATTGGATCTTGAATTGTCACATTCAAAGTATCAGGTAGCTTAATCTCTGATTCTTCTACCCCCACTGCAAGTTGCTGATTGGCAATATCCTCTGTCAACCTGGCAAAGGCTGTAATGGTTTTCGTTCCATTCAAGGTCTGTGCGTTAACATTTTGAAGGCCGCTATAATCTATTACAGAGACCATCATCAGCATTGACAATACCACTGCCAGTAGTCGTTTCATTTTCTTTTTGTTCATAGTTATTCCATTCCTCTCTACTTTTTTATTCTTTTCCATATAACCCTCCATGTTACCTTATAGTCCCAACATTCTTTATTGATTCACCTATTCACTATCTCATTTTGGAACTCTACTGCAAATAGTCGAAATCTGTATATTCTACTATGCTTTCTTTGTAATCCTTGTTATGAATCTCATTGTTCATTAAAGAAATGCTAAAATGGTTCCTCATCAGAAATTCTACTGCACACATAGAATTCAAGCTCTCACCGTCAGTATTCCCCTCATTATGAGGGTAACGTCCATTATATTCATCATGCCCTACATAGAAACCAATTCTTCTTCCTACAGGTACATAATCGCAAGTTATGATATCCATGAAATTCTCTAAGAAATTGTTGACAGGACCCATCCTATCAAGTAGCTGATGCTCCTGTGATGTAAAAGGCAGGTGGGGAACCACATCCAGAAAATCCTCATACCGCAAAGTTTCCATACCAAGTTCTTCATAATTGTATGCAAACGTGGAATTCCCAACTCTTGGTGCCTCAAAGGTAATTACACGAATATTATTACTGTAATTCTTATTACTGTAATGTGCTGCCAGTAAAAAAGCCACTGCACCACCCTTGCTATGACCAGTAAAACACAAGCCCTGTTGCGGATTGCTCCTTATCAATTCATCAACCTTCTTCTCCAAACCATTTTTTAAAAGAAGTGCTGTTGCACTTGCAAACCCCATATGCACTTTCCCCATACCTTCAAAATCTACCGGGTTCACATATCCGTCATTCATACTATCCATAAATCCATCTGTACCTTTGATTGCCACAACGATTTCATCCTTTGTGGTTCCGACAACTGCCTTGTGATAATCTAATGAAAACAGACCTGTGCTAAAACCATATAATTCTCCCTCCAGGCCTGCTCCTGTATAATCATCTGAATTTTTGTAATCCTCTGGCAGGGAACCTTCATCACTAACTAAAAAGGTAAGACTACAAAAGCAAGTAAACTGGTTTCTGGTTTTTTCTGTTGCATCTCTATTCATTGTATTCCTCCTCATAGTATCCAGTTAGTATAATTTCTGCTCCCGCCCCAATGATATCCATGTTGCTTATGTATCCCGCTACTACTAATGGCACTTTATTGTTAATCTCATAGGTAAGAACAATTTCTTCTGTTCCATTTAATACTTTTCTTTCATAAAGCGGTTTCTTCAATGCTCCGCCAGCAATCAATGTTACATAACACTGCGTTGCCCTGTCCTTCTTTCCCTGCAATCGGATGTCACATTTTGTCCATTCTTTTGTCCCTTCCAGACAAAGGTTTTCAATTACACTTAAGCCCGCAGTATCATCTGACCATCTCACACTTTTACTCTGATAGGCTTCACCTTCATACCAAATCTCTGCAATAATGTTAGCTCCCGCTCCAAGCACGCCTGAATTCTTTAATGTACCTGTTATATTTACTGATTTTCTTCCATTTACCTGAAATTCTATGATTTCCGTTTCATTTTTATCCAGTTTACATGTCTTTTCCAACACTAGCTCATTGTCAATATATATCTCAAGATCTACCTTTTGATAATTCAACTTCCCGGTAACGGTTATCTTTCCATTTTTCCATTTCTTATCCGCGGCAAAAACCAACCCTTCAATGCGGCTCTTCCCTCCAGTTTCATCTTTCCAATAATGTACTTCTGATTTCACGTTTCTTCCTCCTTAATGAAATAATCCCCAATTAATCGCACAGCTTAACACCGCCGTTTGGCAGTTTTCTATCTTGTCCGTATAGATAATGTTAGGGTAATTATAACTTGAAACCTTAGGATACAGATTACAGTCCAGATTTTCATTTGCTTTCTCCGCTAGTTTTAATATGGAATCGCCACAATACGCAGCCTGATAGTCCTCCTGTGTTAGCGTCCATGAAAGCAGAAACAATTCTGATTTACTGTTAATCCGCATCTTTTCTAACTGATCACTCATCATTTCAGCTAATTTATTTGTTATTGAATAACAATTATAAACATTATATTGTGAGTATGGGAAGAATCCTTTACCAACAAATCTGCTAGGAATAGACGAAAGATCTTCCACTATTACAAGTACTTTTATTTCTGCATCCAGATAATCCTCCAAATGTTTCAATGAAAGGTCTCCCGAATGTTTTTTTTCGTACCGATAATTCAGTTTTTCCAAAACGCCAAGACATTTTTCCCATTCTTCATCAGAAAAGCTCCTATAAACTCCCTGACCAACATCTGTATTCAAACTATGGGAAATATTTAATATAATAAGTTCCCTGTGTGACCTTGTAAAAACATTTATTTGCTCTACGATTTCATCTAGCTTTTGACCGTTTCCTCCCACATCCACTTCAATCCCAACCTTACTTACGTGTCCATAATGTCCAGTATAAAATCCCCCTCCACTTATTGTAGGCCGTAGATCAAAATATCTTGCTCCAAGCTCAAGTTGTCCTGTAATATCACAGGTCTGCGTTACTGTATTATGTGCAGATGCCCCTAGCGTAGCATTCTGGCATACGCTCATACCGGAATCGTGAGAACCTGGCATACATATATCAAAGAGCCTCCTTTTTCCAATCAGATCTAATGTATCCTCCATCCAACCGGAAAAGTCATCCCCTGTTACCATGTATCCATCCTTATCTCCTACTACAACATAATTCATGATTCCATCATGCATCCACCCCAACACACAATCTTCTCGCTTCCTACTTTCCTTTTTTCGCTTTAATCCGGATGAATTAATGGAAATACAAAATTCGTTTCTATTGTTCGCATTGATTTTTAATTTGCTACCGCTACCATCCTCTATGGTATACTCAGCTATGCCCTGGTCATCACGGCTTTGATGAAAAATGCTTTCGTCCCATTCTATGTACAGCTTATAGTTTATCCCTTTCTCAATTACATCTGGAAAATTCCATGCATCCATTTGGTAGCTGTAATCATATGTTTTTTTCCAACAATACGGTGTACTGTTCGTAATAGATAAATATCCACCCTGCCCCATCTGTTTTCTCCCTTCGATTACCATAATAAGGTAAATCTTTTTCTTACAACAATTTAGCATACATTACCATCAAAATCAACTCCGCAAAAGGGTAGTTTGGGGGTGCTTTTGATGGTTTTTTGTAATTTAGGAAAAAACTGGCTTAAGCCTTTGTTAAAATGATTATTTATCTATATATGCGAACGTATCACACATTGATTGTGGATTGATTGAAAATAAAAAAACTGTTGCAAACTCAGGTACTTGCTAACACGGATGTTTGCACCTTTTTTTGCAACAGCTTCTTTTTTTCTAGTTAAGTATTTTTAGCTCCAATACAGTTTTGTAATGGGATTAATACGCTATAAAGGTTTCGGTTCTGTCATAAAGCAAATTCGGATCATGATACCTTCACTTTTATCTTTTTTATGATTTTTCCTGCCTTCGCAATGACATAATCCGTCCCTTTGCTTCTTGCTTTCGCCTTACCGGTTTTCTTATTAATCACTACAATGGATTTCTTGGAGCTATAAAACATAATATCCTCTGTCTTAACTCCGTATCCGATTGCCTTATAGGTGAAGGTACTTCCAGTTTTTAAGGTATTGGTGCTCTTGATCAGTTTAATATATGCTTTCTTGACTGTTATTTTTGTCTTAAACTTTCTCTGTACTCCATTGA
>CAZMYP010000120.1:0-4780 GCA_964570535.1 uncultured Herbinix sp. | reverse complement strand
CTTGGACCAGAATCAATCATTTCAGATTTAATAATTTTATCTACAATGCGATCACTCACTATCCAGTAATCTATTCTCCAACCAGAATTATTTATTTTGCTTGTTCTGGCACGCTGAGCCCACCAAGAATAAATGCCTGTCACATCTCCATGAATATGACGAAATGTATCTGTAAAACCTTTATCTAAAAGATTAGTAAAACCTTGACGTTCCTCATCAGTAAAGCCTGGGGAACGGCGGTTACTATTAGGATGAGCCAAATCTATTTCTTTATGTGCTACATTAAAATCTCCTGTTGCAATGACCGGCTTGTCTTTGTCTAGAGCTACTAGATAATCCCCATATTTTATATCCCAATTTTGACGCTCTTCTAAACGAATCAAACCATCCCCTGCATTGGGTGTATAGACCTGTGTCAGATAGAAATCATCAAATTCTAATGTGATAATGCGACCTTCGGCATCCATAGTACTAGGAGCCCCGATTAAGGGAAATGTAACTGTTGGATTCAGATTATTCTTATATAGAAACATGGTGCCTGCATAACCCTTACGTGCTGGCTCCTTTGAACTATTCCAAACAATTTCATAATCAGGAAACATATCCTTTAAAATTTCAAAATGCTTTTTACTAGGGCCTTCACTTGGTAGCTTTGTTTCCTGTATTGCCAAGGTTTCTGGCTTATATTCTATAATAGTATTTAATACATTCCTAGATAATAAAGCACGTTCTGACTCCCCTGTTAATGCCGCATTTAATGAATCAATATTCCATGAAATAAATTTCATTGCTTATCCTCCTATAATTCTCCAATACATGTTAACCCCTACACTACCTACAGGTCATTAATTTTTGATAAAATAACTCGTTTTTTACTTTCATAATACTGTTGTTTGGATAAATAAAATATAGTGGTCGCTCAATCGAATAATTTTGAATTGTTAGATAACATAGCTCTCCTCTATTAACTTCTTGCCTTGCCACCTCTTCATACATAAATGAAATAGCATCTGATTCTCTTAAGATCTTTTTGATAATTCCAAAACTACTTATCTCATGAATTTTAGAAGCGGAATGTATAGTATCATTATTTTGATACAGATAATTTTGATAAAATTCTCTGGTTCCAGATCCTTCTTCTCTTAAAATCAAAGGGTATTCATGAATATCAGATATTTTATTTCCTTTACCTTCTAAAGGATGCCCCTTTCTAGCAACTGGAAGAAATCTAGTTTTGTAAAACTCATAAAAACAAAATATTGATTTATCAAATCATTATTCCCCTGGTTTATATTAGCATTTGTTGGTATGTCATTACTCAATAGTATTGGTTTCTTTTCGCTTGCTGCTTCCATTGGGCTGAAAAATACTAGTAAGTTTTTAATGGTATCTGCCCTTGCTGCCATTGGTATGAACACCGATTTTAATGAGATGATAAAGTCTGGTATTAATCCTATGATTCATGGCTTTATAATCTCCGCTTTAGTAGTTGTCGTGGCCATTATAGTTGAATATTTTATAGGATTAGTCTAATCTAATAACTGTTGTTTTGAGTAGTTTCGGATTTCTAAACTAGGGGATATTAATATTTCTATTTTATTGTAAGCTTGGATGCGTAATGGTATAAAATACAATTAAAAACCCTAAGGCAAATATCAGTATTGCGACATCAGCAGTAATTCCCATAAACTTGATTCCAAATACGGTACTATTTTTCGATTCTTCAACTTTATGCAAAGCTAAATATAGTCGAGAACCAATGGCACTTCCAATATCTTGAATTAATTTTATAACAAAATGATAGCCTTTTATAACTCTTTTTACAATGGCTAAAACTCCTCTGCCTACTAGTTTTGCTAAGCCCTCTATCGTTATCCAAACTGGTGGATGCCAATGAAATACTCCACTTTTAAGTCCTGCCATGCAAACTAACATGCCAAGGATTAGCGTAATAATCATATCAAATATATCCTTAAAGTACCAAAATGAAATATGAGATAAAGATGTAGATATATTTTCTATACCTAATGCCTGAACTGCTGGTGCTATGATAGTGTTTAATAAGAACTCAGGCCTAATTCCAATCCCTAGCATAACAATAGCAATCAAACCCATAGCTATTTGAAACTTAGGCGATCCCCCATCATTTACCTTTACTTTCGTAGGCTTTCCTAAGAATATAAGATAATATAACTTGCTAAAGGATGCCGCTGTACCAACTCCTACAAGTAAAAATAGTTTTTCTATCCAAACCAACCATGAGGCCCCACTTTCAGCTGCTAGACTAACTCCATGGTGGAGAACAGATTTGCTGGCATATCCATTCAGCCCCGGTGCACCAGTTATGCCTAAAACAGCCAATAGCATCAGAATGGCAGTCACTGGGAACTTACGCCAAAGTCCCCCTAGCTTATATAAATTAATTTCTCCTGTACGAATATAAATAACACCCACGCCCAAAAATAGTGCAACTTTAAACAGTGCATGGTTAATTATGTGATATATTGCACCCGATAATCCAAATCCACCGTCTGATCCTAGATAAAGGGCAACACCTAAACCCAATATAATATAGCCCATCTGACTAATGCTATGATAAGCAAGTAACTTTTTCCCATTACTTTGAAGTAATGCAGCTAATACTCCTAATAACATAGTACAGGTTCCCAAAATTATAAGAGTAGTTCCAAGCCAAGTCATATCAGAGCCTAATTTCACACCCCAACCTGCAAACTCACCTGTCCGTATTAATCCATATGCCCCAACCTTAATAATAAGCCCAGATAGAAGTGCACTTCCAGGTGTAGGTGCAACCGAGTGAGCATATGGTAACCAAAGATGTAATGGTACCATACCCGCCTTAATTCCAAACCCAACTATAAATATAGCAATGCTCCAAGCAAATAACCCAGGATTTAAAGGTGTAACCATACCTGAGCCAATATTAGGAAGCACATCCGTAGCTACGTCCATCATAACAATTCCTATTGCTAATAAAAGACCACCTGCAATACTAAAAAACAAATAAAAATGTCCAGCTTTAATTGCTTCCTTATCCCACCGATGAATAACCCAAAAATATGATGTAATTGTCATTGTCTCAAAAAAGAGTAGCATCGTCAATAAATTACCTGCTAGGAATATCCCTAAAACTGCAAATAAGGTAAGCATTGTACATATCTGGAAGCTCCATGCTTTGCCTTCATGTTCCATATATTTTGGTGAATATAT
The DNA here is from genome assembly GCA_964570535.1 of uncultured Herbinix sp. Lineage (GTDB taxonomy): Bacteria > Bacillota > Clostridia > Lachnospirales > Lachnospiraceae > Mobilitalea. The sequence goes on along the minus strand of CAZMYP010000120.1, from coordinate 1,549 downwards.
AGAGACTACAAACCAAAGAAAGGCTGCTAATAATACAAATATAGCCGATAAAGCATCAGCACGAAAAGTCAGTACAAAGGGACCAGCCATAGCTATCTCATAGGTTAATGGCATCCCTCCAATAACACTCTTTAATAAAAGGCCTCCCAATATAAGAACAGTTAAGTTAATAACAAAGGGTATTACTATAGACTTATCTCGCGTAAAGAATAAGGCCAATGCTCCTATAAGTGGAATAACCATAAGTATCAGAAGTAACATAAATTCACATCTCCTTTTTTAAAAGAACCAATTGACAACAGCCATAACTCCTGGCCAAACTATTCCCGGCCAAAGGCCAATCAAAAGTGAAACTATTGCTAAAATCACAGTTGGTACCAGCATAAGGGAATGCCTACTCCCCTTTTCAATGTTCCCTTCGACTTTCTCTCCACGAAAAGAATCCACGATTACAGGTACAAAACAGAAAGCATTGATGATACCGCTTATAATTAATAACACAGCAAGCTGCCATCTCCCACTTTCTACACTACCCTTCATCAAATAATATTTCCCCCAAAAGGTATTGAGCGGCAGCATACCAATCATCCCAAGAGTCGCGATACTAAAGACCTCCATAGTCTTTGGTAATCTCTTACCTACACCACCCATCCTGCTGATAAGCTTCTCCCCTGTCATTTCAGAAATAATACCTGCACAAAAGAAAAGGCTGACTTTTAAGGTTGAGTAACTAATCATATGCATTATAGCACCAGCCAAGCCCCAAGGTTGCAAAGTAAAAACACCTAGTAAAATATATGATAGATGACTTACAGTCTGATATGCTAATCGACCTTTCAAAACATCCTGTCGAAGAGCAATTATTACTCCCATCAAAATCGTAAATCCTATAATCCAAGGCATTATTTGTCCAAGACGCAATTGCCCTACAAGCTGGTAACCAAATACAGAATACACAACACGTGTAATTCCATAAGCCCCAGAATACACTACTGCTACTGCATGGAGAAGGGCGCTAACCGGAGTCGGCGCTACCATTGCCCCAGGCAACCAGCCATGCAAGGGCATTATAGCAGCCTTGACACCAAACCCAATAACAAAGAGGCCTAAAAGCCAATTAAGGCCAGGACCATTATAACCTGCTAATATAGCATTTCCTGAAAAATCAAGGTTACCTGTCCAATTATAGGTGATTATTATTGCCATTAAAATTGCTCCTGCACCTGACAGACTATAAATAATATATTTGGAACCTGCTTTCATCGCCTTAGGTGAACGTTCATGAATTACCAGGGGATAGGTAACAAAGGTTAGCAATTCATAAAATAAATATAGGGCAACGAGATTTCCTGAAAAGGCAACACCTAGAGTCACACTTAAAGCAATAAGTAAAAAACTATAATAAGTACTTTGATTATGTTTGGTCTCCATGTAGCCAAATGAATATATAGCGGCAAAAATCCATAGATTAGACGCTATTAATCCAAAAACTGCCCCCAATGGATCTGGGCTAATACTCCATGAAAGTCCAGCAAGTTCACCTGATATA
>CAZMYP010000119.1:0-4796 GCA_964570535.1 uncultured Herbinix sp. | reverse complement strand
AACGATTGGGCAACTCTACCATCTATTTAGGTGAGAGTTTCGCAATTGCCTAAATATCTCTACACATAACATATTTTGATATTGCACATTTGACCATGGGACCTGTATGAATTATTTTCCTTATATAATCAGCAAGATAATCATCATACTTTACTTCTAATATCATCATTCCATCCATTGGAACCCCTGTTGTTTTATATTCACTATGAAAGATATCAAGAGCTCCTATTGAAGCTTGAAGGTTCTTATCAAAGGTTATTCTTACATTTCCCTGATCATGAATATAAGCTTCCCTTAAATACTCAACCACTGTTACAGGCTTAAGAATTTTTGTGGTGTGATTAGCATAAAGTTTTCTACAGACCTCCTCTTTCCTAGATAATAAAAACCCATAATCCCCCTTAAGTATCATATTATATTCATCCCTAGATAAGGGAGCCCATTCCTTAGATATATAATTATTATACTTACTCTTGCACTCAAGCTTTATAATATTATCACTGTGATTATAAAGCCTTATTCTATATTTTTTCCTATGCCTTGTTCCATCCACCTTATCATCCATAGCCGAATTAAACATATCATCAAAATATAGGCTACTAATAAGATATCCTTCATCATCACTGGTGTTTTGATCCTTTGTTAGCAGATGTCGCAGTCGTTCTCTTAACTCATGATACATAAAGTTATTAATATAGAATTTATCTTCATGTCGAAGCTTATGTCCTAAAAATTCCATGGTTTTCTCCTATCATAATCATTTCATTTTTGTCTTAGTCTTGATACTTATACCAGTCTATAAAGCTCCTATAGTTCAACAATATTTGTTGATCTATCTGATCTATATATGCAATATAGTTGTTAAGAGGCATATTCAATAAAACACTATCTGGATACTCATTCATCATTTCTATTAATATAGGCTTGTAATTTTTCTTTAAAAGCTTAATTTTATTTGAAGAAAATGAATCTGACATAAGTTCATCTATCTTTTCCATAAGCTTATTTGCATTTCCCTCCTGCTCCAAATATCTTCTATGTAAAGTCACATCAGTAAGCTTATCTAAAATATTAGGATTTTCCCCATCATCCTCCATGCATCTAAATATCGAGTTAAATTCCCAGGGTAGAAGGTACCATACAGATGTACTAGTGGAATTATATAATAGGAATCCCTTAGACATGGCATCATAGTTTCCCAAAATGATATTTACTGAAAGCCATGTCAAATAATTATCCTCATCAAAATAAGTATTGAATACCTTATCAAAATCCTTGCTTTCATCATTTATATCCTTAAGCATCTGTAGCAACTTACTATGGTCCTTACCTTCACGTATGCCAAGGACAGTCTCAAATGCTTGCTTGTCATACTGCAAATCATCTGTATTCCTTAATAAATCAGTAGGCTGAAAATAAAAATCCTCTGCCTTATATAAACTACCCTTCACATCTAATCCTCTGGATTTTAAGTAGGACTTATTGGGCTGTTCAATGTGTGTATATAGTCCATATGAAATAAATTCACTTTGACCTTCATTTGCTGAGCCATCCTTTATATAAACCTCAAGAAAATTAGTTCGAAAACCACATATATTATCCAGGTCTTTAATAAGGTCATGGGCTATTTTATTGGCAATCCTACTTGGATCATTTAGGCTCTTATTAAAATTAAACACAGACTGCCCCTGAAAGCCCTTTATTCCATCCATAAGCTTTACTCTGTAGGATTTTAAACCAGCCCCCTTATCACCTCTGACTTTAATGATGGAGTTGGGGTAGTTAGGCTGATTGTCCTTGGGCTGTATATCTTTACTATAAAACTGTATATTTGCATTAAGTATTGGTGCAAACTCAGCATCCCATTTAGTAACTAAATCAAAATCATTAAAATTATAAATATGACCATCTTCATCCTCAGTCTCAAAAACTTTAAGATAAACCTTGGTAAGCTCCCCCGGTTTATCCTTTTTGTAAATGCTTTTGTTTTCTATAAGTCTAGTATCTTCATTAGCTTTAGCAGAGCTATCTTTTATAGATTGATGTCTATCGTTATTATTTAAATTGTTTTCCGATTCTAGATTTATTAAGTATAGACAAAAAAATAAAATCAAAGCTAGGATAAGGCTTAAGCTTAAACTGATTTTCTTTGCTTTATCTGATTTCATAGTGTCGCTCCCACTCTGATCATAAAATATTTAATGCTATAATCATACTGTATTTTATTTGATTATGCAAGAAACCTTAAAATTTCACAAAAGAAACATCCATATTTATACAAAATTAATGAAATTTGAATAAAAGTGCCAAAATTCATTTACTCTTCATTTGATTAATGTTAAAATATGGTAAGTTTACTGTTATTATATTATAATCTGTTCCTTGCATTTTGGAATGGGGGATTCTAATGACTTATTTTAAGAAAATCTTACTATCAATTTTATTCTGTTTTACACTTGCATTTCTTACATTCACTTTCCTTACAGGCTATGCCAATGCATCTACTTCCCACTCCCTTGTAATATTATCTAGCTACAAGAAAACCCTTAATATTGGTGATGAGTATTGTATTATAGCCGTTTCCACTAATGGCAAGCTACCAAAGTGGAAAAGTAGTAGCTCAAGAATTGCCTCTGTTAATTCCTACGGGAAAGTTACAGCCAAAAAAGAAGGTACCGTCACAATCACTGCTAAGGTCAAAAACGGAGAAGCCTCTTGTACAGTAACTGTTAAGAAGACTAAGGTTTCAATTAGTAAAAGCAAAGCTACTATCGAAGGGGGTGAATCTATAGCCCTTTCTGCTAGCAGTTCAAACAATTCTTCCATCACCTGGAAGAGCAGCCGTAAAAGTGTTGCCACAATTGATGATAAGGGTATTGTAACCGGCCTAAAACCTGGAGAAACAAACATAACTGCTACGGCTAATGGTAGTAAAGCAACCTGCACAGTTAAAGTAAAGCACCCTACCATTACACTGAGCAAGAAAAAGGTCTCCTTATATCGTGGTCAAAGCATAAGACTTAGCGCTGAGGTATCCTCTGGGGCAGAACCCAAATGGAAAACAAGTAAAAAAAGTGTAGCCCTTGTTAATCCTGATGGAACGATAATTGCAATCAAGAACGGAAGTGCCACCATTACCGCCATCGTAGACGGTGTATCGACAATCTGTAATGTGACTGTAAAAAAACCCAAAATCAAATTAAGTTCATCCGAGCTTAACCTAAAAGCAGGTCAGAGGGCACTAATAAGCGCAAATGTATCTTCAGGTAATTACCCCCAATGGTCTACTAGCAATCCAAATGTTGCCACAATAGATTCATTGGGCCAAATTACAGGGATAAATAAAGGCAGAGCTTATATCTACGCCAAGGAGGACGGAACAAAGGTACGATGTACAGTATATGTAACTGATTAGCTACAAGGAACAGACAGTGAACTTAACAAGTATACAGGTACCGCTAATGGTACCTGTATACTTTTATCTGGACTAATCAAAGCCTATAATATATAATACCTTCTTAGGACATTATATAATCTATTTCTTTACTATAAAATATTTTAATAAGGAGATTCTTCTATGTGGTTTTTTTTATTTGCAGTATTAACTACTCTTTCATGGGGTATCGCAGACCTATTCTATAAAAAGGGGGCTGATAATCATGATAGATACAGTCATCTAAAGATAGGCATATTGGTTGGCTTTGTTATGGGTATCCATGGGCTTTTTTATATGCTAATAAAGGGAATAACCTTTAATCCTTTTGATATGGTGAAATATTTGCCAGTATCCTTTTTCTATATTCTATCCATGATGATTGGATACTGGGGTCTACGCTATATTGAATTATCTATATCCTCCCCTGTGCAAAACTCCTCGGGAGCTGTAACAGCTATTGCTTTGATCATACTTTTTCCCCAGCAGCTTACTGCTCTTGAATTTATGGGTATTCTATTAATAACTGGAGGCGTTATCGGCCTTGCCATACTCGAAAAAAAGCTACAACGTAATGCTCTTAGTGCTGATAATATACCCATTGACCCAAAATATCAGATAGGCGTTCTAGCCATAATCTTTCCTATTCTATATGCAATAATTGACGCTATAGGAACTGCCGCTGATGGAATATATCTTGATGAGCTTAGCCTAATTAGTGAGGATGCAGCTCTTCTGGCCTATGAATTTACCTGGCTTTTATATGCATTTATAGGATTAATATATCTCACCCTTATAAAAAAACAAAAATTCAACCCCTTAAAGGAACCCGTAAGAATATCTGCTGCTATATTTGAAACTATAGGCCAATTTTTCTATGTGTATGCCATGTCAAATAATGCAGTTATTGCCGCTCCCTTAATTGCTTCCTATAGTATTGTATCAGTTATCCTTTCACGGGTTTTCTTAAAGGAAAAACTAAGTAAACAGCATTATATATTAATAATAATCGTTATGCTTGGAATAGCTATACTAGGTGTCGCTGAAGAATTATAGATATTTCGACCCTAAGAATGGGCTGATACCACTTACCTATTAAAAGACGAATCAGCTAGCTGATTCGTCTTTTAATTATCTATCTATATACACTAAAGGGGGAGACTATTACACCTTGCTCGCGTTCAAAGTATAATACTTAATAACACTTAGAAAATATTTGTATTAGATCTTCTTCTTTTAATTGAATTGGTGCACTAAGAAGTAATCTCTGTTGGTTGTCTATGGTAGATGTTACAAACTCCTTAATCTGGAAGCTGCTGAAAAATCAACCGTTTATTTGATTGGAATTTTGATTTTAGCTTTA
>CAZMYP010000118.1:0-4850 GCA_964570535.1 uncultured Herbinix sp. | reverse complement strand
CGGGCGGATTCCGGACTTGCACCGGTTAGAAACGTGCGCCGCCAGGCGCACCACAATCAAAAAGGCATCCCAGATAAATGGGATGCCTTTGATTTATATAAAATTTATGGGTTATATAGAGCTAGAAACATATTGTAAGCTTATAACAAATGTATTCCTATATAAATATATTTAATATTAGCAATACTACCAATCCAACAGCCCAGGCAATGGTTGTCGTAACAGACCATACCCTTATCTGTTCCTTTGTCTCTGTAATGCCACTGAGCCGGTTAACAACCCAGTAAAAGCTATCATTAAAGTAAGAGAAGAATAAGGAACCTACACAAGCTGCAAATGCACCAAGTAACATATTTCCGCCAGCCGCTTCAACGATAGGAGCTGTAATGCCCGCTGCAGTAAGCATGGCCACCGTTCCGGAGCCCTGTACAAAACGTACAAGAGTAGCGATTATGAAGGGTAATAGGATAACCGGAATAGCTGTTTTAGCAATACCAGATGCAATATAATTACCAACTCCTGCATCTTTCAATACCTGACCAAGAGCACCGCCACCACCAGTAACAAAGATAATGATGCCAGCTGATTTCATACTGCCTTCCAATTCAGTTATAACAAACTTTCTGTCTTTTCCTCTTGTTAAGGTATATATAGATATTATCAAAGCGATACCTACAGCAATAACAGGGTTTCCAAGGAAAATAAATACTTCATAGACTCCAGTTGTTAATTTTAAGGCTGTTAACACTGTGTTTATTAAGATTAAAACAATAGGAAGAATGATTGGTAAAAATGCAAGGAATGCAGAAGGAAGATTCTTATCCTTTTCATCTGATATTACATCATAAATAGGTTTCTGATAAGGAGGTCTTTCCCAGCCATCACCTGCTTCATTTGGTAACTGATATATCTTCTTACCTATATATTTACTGTAAATCATAACAGCTATTGCCATCGGTAAGGCAATAACAATTCCCAAGAGTATAAAACTTCCTACGTCTACGCCAAAGGTTCCTGCAACACCAAGAGGGCCCGGTGTCGGTGGTATTAGGGAGTGTGTAATAACAAGTCCACCTGCCAGTGCGACCGAGAGTCCTGCAATGGATTTCTTGGTACTTCTGGATAATGCCTTTGCTAGAGGGGATAGGATAACAAAACCGGAGTCACAAAAAATTGGAATTGATACCAAAAAGCCTGTTAATGCAAGGGCTGCTTCCTCTTTTCCTTTACCAAAGAGTTTCAGGAAGGTACGAGCCATTCGCTCAGCAGCACCAGATATTTCAAACATCTGTCCCATCATAATACCTAAGCCAATGATAATACCTATGCTGCCTAGGGTACCACCAAAGCCCTTTGTGATAGCACTCATGGTTAAGCCGGTTCCAAGTCCGCCTACTACGCCTACTATAACTGCTGATATAAGAAGCGCTACAAACACATGAATCTTTGTCTTTACTATTAAGAATATAAGTATTGCCAATCCTATTCCAAGACCTATGAGCATTTGAGCTCCTGTTGTTGTTACTTCTGGATTCATAATTTTCTACTCCTTTCGAATGTATACTTACTACATAAAGTTTGCTGAGTATTTTGCCCCTAAAAGTATCGCCTCTACCATACTTACCTCACTTGCAATTCCTTTTCCTGCTATATCCAGTGCTGTTCCATGATCCACTGAAGTTCTTAGAATTGGCATACCACCTGTAATTGCAATTGTTCTTTCAAAGTCTAGAGTTTTTGTAGCAATATGACCTTGATCATGATATAGGGATAATACGCTGTTATAGCGCCCTTGCAAAGCCAGGTGAAACACCGAATCTGCACCTATTGGTCCTACAACATCATAACCTTCAGCTATTAATTCCTCAACGGCTGGGGTAACATGGTTTACTTCTTCATCACCAAATAATCCATGCTCTCCACTATGTGGATTCAAACCTGCAATAGCCATAGTTCCTTCACTAACACCAAGCTTAGCCAGTACCTCCTTGCATCTTTTTACGTAGTCTTTGATTCTTTCCTTGGTAACTAAATCACATGCTTGTCTAAGTGATACATGTCTTGTAAGGAAAAACACTCTCATTCCATGGACTTCGAACATGGTTAATGGATCCTCGGTATTTGTTAAGGCTCCAAATATCTCTGTATGTCCAATAAAATTGATGTTTCCCGCCTTTAGGGATTCCTTATTGATAGGTGTGGTTGATACAGCAGCCACCTCTTTGTTATTAGCTAGCTCAATACTTTTTTCAATATATTCATATGCTGCCTTTCCACAAGCACCGCTAACCTCACCTAACTTAAACTCCTTCATATCCACGTTGTTCAGGTTGATTAGATTCAATACGCCTTCCGAATAATCTCCCTCATTAACCTTTTCTATTACATTCACCTTAAGATCTACACCAGTAAATTTTATTGCATCTTCAATTACATCTTTGTCTCCTATAATTACACAATTGGCTGAATTTTGAACCTCCTTATTGACTAATGATTTTACAACAATTTCAGGTCCAATTCCGGCTGGATCACCCATTGGTACTGCTATAAATGGTTTCATATTATCATCTCCGTTCTATTAGTATTAGGTCATATTGTATTGTATTTTTTGTTAAATATATAATTTTTCTTTTAAATAACGCATGCATGTATTCATTGCAAATCTATCCCCAGCCATACCTCCTTTAGTAACAATCTTCAGTCCATCAAATTCACCGGCAATAAATTCACCGTATGCTGCTAATGGCACTACTTCATCCAGAAGTTTAATTCCTGATGTACCAAGCCTTTTACTGACTGAAATCGTAACATCACCGCCGCTAGTATAGATCCCTTGGAAGGAACTATTTTTTGATAAAACCTGATAGGTTATCTCTGCCAAACCGCTATTAATCATATTGCTTACTTCATCAGTTGAACACTTATATCTCTCTGCATATGGAGCAAAATCTATACGGTTTTCATGCATTATACCGTCACCAATTACAGTGCATATTTCATAATTACTACAGTTATCAATAACCTCCCTTGTTACACGGTCAATTTCCTGATTCCTTATAGTCTCATCCTCTAGTAAGCTTCTGGTTTTAACATATACATTGAAAATATTCTGTGATAGAAGCAATTCATCCAGCTGTGTTTTTGCAACCGGATTTACACTTCCTACGGTAGCTAAAATCTTATATTTTGCCTTACTACTTCTTGGTATAATTAGCTTTCTAGTTACAGTTGCAGTAAAGCTCCCTGGATCTACAGCAATAAAGTTTACATTACTCTCAATTACTGCAGTGGCTATTAGGTCCATGTCTTCCTGGGAGACACTATCAAAAACAATTGTTCTAATTCCCTTTTCTTTATACTCTAATATTTTCTTAACCAGGTGATCTTTCCCTAGCATTAAATCATTGAGATATAGTGATGCTACTGGATATTTTGATTGGTCTTTATATAACTCCTGTGCCAAAGAGGTGTTCACCGGGGTTTTCGGATCTGTTGCTGCTTCCGTTCTATGGAGGGGGACAGTATTTACAAGAAGATAGCCACCTACAAGAATTCTATTAGCTTCCGGAAAGCAAGGAACTACCATGGCAATTGCCTGATTATCTAAGGCATCTAATAGTGCATCTGTCTCACTACCCAGGTTCCCTCTAAGGGTACTATCAATACGCTTTGCATATACCTTAACCTTATCATCCTTGAGAAGCTTTGCTACATTATATACTCTGTTATATGCAATCTGCGAATCTACTGCCCGGCTATCGGTAGGATATAATACACAGTCACTTTCGGAGAGCTTTGTAAGTTCCAATCGCTCAGTGTTCATTACCGTATAGGAAACATAATTCAATTTACTAATTAGTACTCCTGTAGCATTAGCGCCAGTTAAATCATCAGCTATTACAACACACTGTGGCATTCTCATTCCCTCCTTATATTGATATTATTGTTGCTCTCATTTCCTTTAGTTTCTTTTCTTCCTCAGCTGTAAACTTTTTATTTGTAATTACTCCTGTATAATCAGATAAATTGTTAATCTTAATCAGTGCCTGTCTTCCGAATTTTGAGCTATCAACCACAAGATATTTTTCTTTAGAATTATCGCAAATTGTTTGCTTCATAACTGCTTTATCCATGGTGGGTGTCAGTACATTGAAGGAATCATCGATAGACTGTGCACCCATAAAGGCAATATCCATTCGGAGGCTTGCTACCATTTGAATTGCTAATGAACCAACCATACTTCCAGTAGATTTTTGAATCACTCCACCACATATAATTAAATTGGCCAAAGATTTTAATAACACGTTTGCTATCTCAATATCATTAGTAACAATGGTCAGATTCGGAATGTCCTTTATGGCGTTTGCTATTTCATGTGTAGTAGTACCTGCATCCAGATATACTACATCTCCCTTTTTTACAAGCTTTGAACTTAGCTCCGCTATCTTATGCTTCACATCCAACTCTAAGCTTCTTTTCTCCGTGTAGGGCACTTCTCTTTTGATTACAGCTCCACCATGAATTCTGTCAATTCTTCCTTCCTGTTTGAGCTTCTCTAGGTCTCTTCGAATAGTCATCAGACTTACATCTAGTAGCTTCGCCAGCTTATCAACCTGAACCGAACCCTTAACACTTAGTATTTCTATTATTTTTAAATGCCTTTCGACAGGAAGCATGCTCTCACCTCATATTTAAATTTCATCTACCTGATATGCCTTGCATTTTGTAATACTTAAGAGGTAGATTTTATCTTTACCTGTATTATTTGCTTAAATTGTTATTTCTATGAATTAATGTTTGTTTATGTTCTTATCATAGTTGGATAGTGAAGTATTGTCAATAATTTTGTG
>CAZMYP010000117.1:0-4949 GCA_964570535.1 uncultured Herbinix sp. | reverse complement strand
GGTCTATATAACAGGACACAGTGGATCCGGCAAAACTAGTCTTCTTAAGCTTCTAATGGGTATTGAAAGTCCTACTAATGGAACTCTTAATGTATTGGGAAGGTCAATTAACAAGAGTAGAACTGGAAATGTTCGAAAAATAAGGAGAAGTATTGGACCAGTCTTTCAGGAATTTAAACTAATAGAGGGCAGAACTGCCTTAGAGAATGTAATGATGGGAATGCGGTTCTTAGGGATAACTCCAAAGCAGATGAAAGCACAAGCCCACGAAGCATTAGAAAAGGTTGGACTAGAACACAAAAAACTATCAATGGTTGAGAATCTATCATGGGGTGAGTCTCAAAGGGTAGCAATTGCTAGAGCAGTTGCAAGAAAACCTTTATTAATATTAGCAGATGAACCAACTGGTAATCTGGATTATGATAATGCAATAAATATATTAAAATTACTAAAATCTTTTCTTGATAATGATACTACAGTTGTCATAACAACTCATGCTACTCACTTAATAAAAAATGATCAAAATGCTACATTTATTAGTGTAGACAAGGGTAGAATAAGTATAGAACGGAGGGAAACAGCAGTATGAAAACCTTTTTGTTCAATATAGGGTATTTTATTAAAGAAGTGGGCAGGATTATCAGATTAAACATTTTATCAAATATCTTTTCTGTATTAGGAACAGGGTTAATATTATTTTTATTAGGGATTGTATTTGTAGGTACAGATATAGGAAATCGTCTTGTAGTCATGCTAAATGATGAAGCAGAAATAAACGGTTATTTTTCAGAAACTGTATTAGAAGATCAAAGAGATGACTTGGTAAGAAAAATAAGTGATATAGAAGGGGTTCGTAGTGCAAGACTAGTGGATGAGCTGGAAGCAAAGGATGGCATGATAAACATATTAGGAGAAGAAGCGCGAATACTTGAGCTTTTTGATGAAAATCCTTTTGAAGCCTTTATAGAAATTCGTATTAATGTAGATAATATTAGTTCTGTTTTAGAGAGTATAAAAAACATGTATGGTATAGATTATGTTAGGGATAACAGGGATGTGTTGGAACAAATTCAAGATATTACATACGCATTAAAAATATTTGGCTATCTTATGATAGCAGCAGTGGGGATTACAACCTTTATTATTCTATCCCATATGATACGACAAGGAATTTATAATAACAAGGAGCAGATTAATACCTTGCGCTTACTTGGTTCACCAGGTTCATTTATTGGATTTCCTTATATTATGACAGGAATAATACTTACCTTAATAGGAGGCCTAATAGCCACCACTTCGGTAGTTTTTTTGGTAAGAATTACATATGATAGTATTGGAGGCACAATTCCATTCCTACCATTACCACCAAGAAAAGAATTGATAGAAAAAGTAACTATTTTGCTTCCTTCTATTAGTTTGATGCTTGGCTTTTTGGGTAGTTTGTTTGGATTATCATCTATAAGAGAAAAATCATAAAGAGAGTTATTCCATAAAAATTACTCTATTTATATAAAACAAAACAACTTTTTACATTATATATTCCTTTAGATGGAAAATGCTGTATATATTTATATTGCATTATTATATAACGTTAATTATGTTAAAAATGATTGATTTAATCTGCCAATACTGTTATATTATAGTTGGAATAGATAACAAAACTTTTTAACAAATCAATTATAGGGGGATAACTGAAAATGAAAAAAAATATAAAGTCATTTGTTTTGGTATCTAAGAGCAAGCTCGAAAAAACACCTTTAATTAATTACTTGGGGAGTATAAAGGTAAAACTTGCTATTGGGCTCTTAATACCGATTCTTTTTTTGGCTATATATGGGGTGGTGTCATACAAGAAATCAGAGGATGCCATTATTAACAATTATGAGATGAGTGCTTCAGATACTATTAATGCAATTAATAAGTATATGAATCTAGGTCTTGAGATGGCAGAGGTATCATCAATGGAAATTATTCTTGATATCAATTTCAAGAAATTTTTTGCACTAAATTATGATGAAGCAATGTCAAGTGTTAAATCTTATGATGATTTAAATGATAGTATCAACCTAAATGCCAGGTCGAACTATTTTGTCTCAAACATACATATAATTGGTGCGAATGGAGTAGTTGTTTCAACTGTTAGTGGAGCTGATGATAATTTATATGATCCGATAATAAAATCACAGATTGGAACTACCTTTAAAGAAAGTAAGGCCCAATATTTATGGCTTGGTGACCATGCGGAACTTGATAATATATTACTTAAAGATAAACAGGTATATGATGGTAACACGTACGCAACTACTATTATAAGAAAGTTTAGTGATAGTAGAGGTTATATTATCTTTGATATATCTACTGATAAAGTAAAAACAATGTTCTCTGATTATGATATGGGAGAGGGAAGCATTCTTGGATTTATTACTGCTGATGGAAAAGAAACATTATCAAATTCTGACTCATCAAATGTATTTACAGGATTGAGCTATTATCAGAAAGCATTAGAATCAGAAGAACTAAATGGTTATTCTTATGAAAAATATAACGGAAAAGATTATTTATTTATATATAGTAGATTTGAGGGCATGCCTGGTGTTATATGCTCCTTAATACCCAAAAGTACAATATTAAACGAAGTAAGAGGTATTAAAACCTTAAGTATGGTTTTTGTTACCCTAGCATGTATAGTTGCATTAGGTATAGTAATAATTATAACAAAAGTAATAACAGATACAATTAAGAGCTTGAATCAACCTATTTCACAAGCTGCTAAGGGGGATTTAACGGTAAAGTTTAATACAAATCGTAAGGATGAATTTAACACACTAACCAAGGGTATATCTGACATGATTACCAATATGAGCAATTTAATTGGTGAGGTTCAAGGTGTAGGTGGAACTGTAAACAACTCGGCAAAACATCTTTCATTTACCTCCAGGGAGCTTTTGGAGGCAACAAGAGGAATATCAGCAACAATTGATGATATTAGCGGTGGAATTATACATCAGGCTGAAGATGCCGAACATTGTTTGTCACAGATGTCTGGGTTGGCTGGACAGATAAATCAGCTATATGATAATACTAATGAGAATGAAAAGATAGCCGATTATACCAGAATGATTACGGCTGATGGTATCCATATAATAGAAGAACTGAATGACAAATCAAAGGCCACTTCTGAAATTACACAGGATGTTATATTAAAGATACAGGAGTTTGAAACTCAATCTAAGAAGATAGAAAGCTTTGTTAATGTCATTAATGAAATAGCGTCTCAAACCAATCTGCTTTCCCTAAATGCTTCAATTGAGGCTGCAAGGGCTGGAGATGCAGGACGAGGATTTGCGGTTGTAGCAGAAGAGATAAGAAAGTTAGCTGATCAAAGTATGAATGCTGCCAATCAAATTAAAAAAACTGTTGCTGATATTGCATTAAAGAACAGAGAAACGGTTGCAACTGCTGAGAAGGCAGAAGAAATTGTAGAATCACAAACAGGTGCCCTTAACAAGACCATTGATGTTTTCAACAATATTAGTAATCATGTAAATGATTTAGCCAAGAATTTTAAGGATATTCTACTTCGTATTAATAATATTGAAACTGTTAAGGAAGAAACCTTAAACTCTATACAAAACATTTCGGCAGTTACACAGCAGACAGCAGCCTCTTCTGAAGAAATGAATGCAACAGCTTTAATTCAGACTGAATCTGTAGAACGTTTAAGAGAGTCAGCGATTGTTTTAGAGAAAGATGCTATTAAATTAGAAGAAGCTATAAAGATATTTAAGATAAATATAGAATAGTTATTCTTAATTACGTCAATAAATACAGATGTATCTAGACTAAATATATAGACATTGCACAACAATAGCAATATCTAGGCATAAGATAGCAATATTTAAGAAGCTTGTCAGCATGTATTTTGTTATAATACATTTGTATTTTTTTGAATACACAAAATAAGAGGAGGGTATAACATGAAACGTATTATTGCTTTAATTCTTGTATCCGTAATGTTAATGTCATTAGCATTAACCGGATGTGGCGAGAGAGAAGAAAAGGTTGACACACCTGATGTAGTGACACCAGATGACAAAGATCCAGTAGATCCAGCAGATCCTGTTGATCCTGTGGTTAATCAACCAGTTGCTCCTGTAGCAGATGATCCAAATGTAAAAGTTCTTAATATTTGGGCATTCACAGACGAGGTTCCTAGCATGCTTAGAAAGTATAAGGAATTAAATCCTGATTTCCCTTACGAAATCAAAGAAACAATTATTGCTACAACAGACGGTGCTTATCAGCCAGCTCTTGACCAGGCTCTTGCAAGTAAAGGCGCTGATTCACCTGACATTTATGTAGCAGAAGCTGCATTTATTCTTAAGTATGCTCAGGGCGATGCTTATCAATACGCAGCTCCTTATGCAAGTCTTGGAATTGATGTAGACAAAATGTTAAAGGATTCCGCAATTGCTCCTTATACTTCACAGATTGGTACAAATCCTGATGGAGAATTAGTGGCACTTGGTTATCAGGCAACAGGTGGCGCATTTATTTATCGTCGTTCACTTGCTAAAGATACATGGGGTACTGATGATCCTGTAGTTATCAAAGATAAAATTGGTCCTGGTTGGGATAAATTCTTTGCAGCAGCTGATGAATTAAAAGCTAAGGGTTATGCAATTATCTCTGGTGACGGCGATTTATGGCATGCAGTTGAGAACAGTTCTTCTCAGGGATGGGTTGTTGATGGTAAGCTTACAATAGATCCTAAGCGTGAAGAATTCTTAGATCTTTCAAAGAAGCTTATGGACAATAACTTGCACAATGATACTCAGGACTGGACAGATGCTTGGTATGCAGACATGAAGGGTGTTGGAGAAAAGCCTGTATTTGGTTTCTTCGGACCTGCTTGGTTAATTAACTATGTTATGGCTGGTAACTCCGGC
>CAZMYP010000116.1:0-5395 GCA_964570535.1 uncultured Herbinix sp. | reverse complement strand
TTACAACCGTACCTCCAAGAAATAGCTTCTTTATCAATACCGCACCTGGTATCTTCATCTTATCTGCCAGTTCCTTTATTGTTAAAATATCAGGAAGAGATATTACCTTAATTTCTTCTTTATTAACAATAATGGGTTTTGGCTTAATAAATTGTCCTTTTTTAGGAATAGCCTTAGTAGCTGAATCACTGTCGTCGTGCTTTAATGCACCTTTGTCTTTATAAAGCTTATCCTTACTCATCCTGTCTCTATTTCTTTTGTTACTAAAGTCGTTTTTCTCTGCTACCTTTTGGTCAAGTATCTGCTGATCAAATGTCTTTCTATCATTACCTTTTCCCGGTTGAGAACCCCTTCTGTTACCCTGAGCTCTGTTGCCATATGATGTATTATTATCATCATCTTTATTATAGGATTCATTTCTTGTATAGCCACCTCGCTGAGGTCCGCCCTGAGTTCCTGCTGGTCTTTGATAGCCGCCCTGACCCTGCGTTCCGGCTGGTCTTTGGTAGCCGCCCTGACCCTGAGTTCCGGCTGGTCTCTGATAACCTCCCTGACCCTGCGCACCTGCTGGTCTTTGGTAACCTCCCTGACCCTGCGCACCGGCTGGTCTTTGGTAACCTCCCTGACCCTGCGTTCCGGCTGGTCTCTGATAACCTCCCTGACCCTGCGTTCCGGCTGGTCTTTGGTAGCCGCCCTGACCCTGGCCCTGTGTTCCGGCTGGTCTCTGATAGCCTCCCTGACCCTGCGTTCCGGCTGGTCTCTGATAGCCTCCCTGACCCTGCGTTCCGGCTGGTCTCTGGTAGCCGCCGCCCTGGCCCTGTGTTCCGGCTGGTCTCTGATAACCTCCCTGACCCTGCGCACCGGCTGGTCTCTGATAACCTCCCTGACCCTGCGCACCGGCTGGTCTTTGGTAGCCTCCCTGGCCCTGCGTTCCGGCTGGTCTTTGGTAGCCGCCTTCTCTTGTGCCAGTAGTAGAGTATTGTCCTCCCTGTCTGTTAGCTGGAGGTCTCTGGTCCTGTGGTCTATCTGAACCCTGGGGCCCTTGGTCTGAACGATATCTACCCTGTTGCTGCGTCCGTCCTTGCTGGCCTTGAGAATATCCTTGATTATTTGGTCTATCTGATCCCTGTGGTCTATCCGAACCTTGTGGTCTTGGCTGACCTGAGCCTTCTGGTCTAGCTCCTGAGCCTTGATATCTCTGGTTTCCGCCCTGAGAAGGTGCCTGGTTTCTTGGTGCTTGGCCCTGTGGTCTTGCCTGACCCTGAGGTCGTTGCTGATCCATCCCTTCAGTTCTTGCTCCAGTTGCAGGCCTTTGCTGAGTTTGGTTTTGTCTTCCTTGCATATCCCGTCCCATTTCATTGTTATGACTTGCAGTACGCCCCATCTTAGATGCAGGAGTTTCGGAAGTTTTCTTAGTTGAAGAAACGAAATGCTCCTTCACAGCCTTTACTTCATGATCATCAAGATTACTGCTATGAGTCTTCTTAATACCCTTACTTTTCTCAAGAAAAATCTGGATATCCTTACTCTCGATATTACCATGAAATTGTTCATTTATTAAATTCTTTAATTCAAATACTTTCATTTTTGACATACTTACTACCTCCGTTAATCTCACTACACCATTTTAGTTGCTTTATTATCGCGTCTGCCAGGCCCTTATCAAGTACTGCTAAAGATGCACGAAACTCTTTTCCCATTCCGTGCCCAAGCTCAGTTTTTAAACCGAAGATACAAATAGGAACTTTATAATAAATACACATATTATTAAACTTCTTCTTTGTGTTATCTGAAGCATCTTCGGCCACTATTACTAAGGCTGCCTTATTCTCTTTCACCGCCTTTTCAGTTGAAAATTCTCCACTAGTTATATTATTAGATTTTGTTGCAATGCCAATCAGGTTAAATACCTTCTTTAATTCCGGATTCAAGTGATACCAACTCCTTCTCTAATGTATCATATAGCTCTTTAGGCATACCAACCCTTAAAGAACGTTCTAACCCTCTAGACTTAATAGCCTTCTGTAGACAAGCGGCTGAACAGCATATATATGCCCCCCTGCCATTCTTCTTTCCTGTTGTGTCTATAACTATCTCATCCTCTGGCGTTCGCAAAATTCTTATCAAATCCTTCTTTGGCTTTGCTTCACCACATCCAGTACAAATTCTCAATGGTATTTTTTTTGTCACCAAACATCACTTCCTTAATATCCCATTACCTGAGACTCACTTTTGATATCTATCTTAAATCCAGTCAGCTTAGCAGCTAATCTAGCATTCTGACCTTCCTTACCAATCGCCAGTGATAACTGATAATCAGGAACAATAACCCTGGCACTATTTTCATACTCATTTACTGTAACAGAAATTACCTTTGCAGGACTTAATGCATTTTCAATTAACTGAGCCGGATCATTACTCCAATTAATAATATCAATTTTCTCATCTCGAAGCTCGTAGACAATAGTGTTAACTCTTGACCCATTTAAGCCAACACAAGCACCTACAGCATCAACATTAGGATTGTTACTCCATACTGCCATCTTAGTTCTTGAACCAGCTTCTCTAGCTATACTCATAATTTCAACCGTACCATCCTGAATTTCAGTAACCTCAGCTTCAAATAAACGCTTAACTAGCTCCGGATGAGTTCTAGATACTAAAATACGAGGACCCTTAGGTGTGTCCTTAACCTCTAAAACATATAGCTTAATTCTATCAGTTGGGCGAAATATTTCTCCACGAACCTGTTCATTTTCATTAAGCATTGCATCTACTTTACCCAGATTAATACTAACATTATTTCCTACATAACGCTGTACAATTCCGGTTACAATATCTCTTTCCTTACTACTATATTGATTAAAAAGAACTTTTCTTTCTTCTTCACGGATCTTCTGCACTACAACCTGCTTAGCCTTCTGAGCAGCGATTCGTCCAAAATTCTTAGGAGTAACCTCAACACTTAAAATATCACCCAAATCCATATCAATATCCTTCATCTTGGCCTGTGCTAAGCTAATCTGCATAACGGGGTCTGTAACTTCCTCTACTACCTCTTTCATGGCATAGACATTCACAGCTCCAGTTTTCCGGTCAATATTCACTTTAATATTATCTGCCCTGCCAAAATTATTCTTGCATGCTGCAACCAATGAATTCTCAAGAGCCTCTAGCAAGATATCCTTACTAATATCTTTTTCCTTCTCAATTTGGTTCAACGCATCAATCAGTTCCCTGTTAGCATCCATTTCTTTGTTATCCTCCTTAATTAATAAAAACATTTAATAGACTACATGGGAGGATATATCCTCCTTAATTAATAAAAAACATTTAATAGACTACATGGGAGGATATATGCCTCCCTAATAATTATATAGTTAAAAATCAAATGTCAATCTAACCGCAGCAATGTCTTTTCTTTGAAATTCCATCTCAGCCTGATCTTCAGTCTGAATCGTCAGAACATCCCCATTAAAGCCTGTCAATTTACCAACCCATTCTTTTTGCTTATTAATAGCCTTGTAGAGCTTTATCTCTACTTCCTCTCCAATGCTCCGTTCAAAATGCTTATCTCTCTTTAACTGTCTTCCAAGACCAGGGGAGCTCACCTCAAGAATGTAGGAATCAGGAATAAAATCCTCTGTGTCTAGCAACTCACTTAGAGCTCTACTAACCAACTCACAATCATCTACAGTAATACCATCTTCCTTATCAATATAGGTCCGTAGATACCAGTAACTGCCTTCCTTCACATATTCAACATCATACAATTCGAATTTATTAGCCTCCAAAATAGGTTCTAACAACTTAGCCGTCCTGTTTTCGTACATCTGATGCTTTGTCATCTAATACCCTCTTTCTTGATAAAATCGACCCTAGGTCTTATCACAAAAACATAAGAGTGGACTCGCGTCCACTCCTTAATTAGTCTTATCATTTTGCATATATGTTATTATATCAAACAGAGGTAATATTTGCAAGTGTTATTTTCGCAAGGTTAAAGTTACCAATTGATACCATTATTTAACATATTGCAATTTTTGCTATATTTTTACATAACAACAGTTGACAAATCCGAAATGATTGTTCATAATATAGCTATCCCCATGTATTTATGTATATATGCTTGAAGTTCAAGCAAGTTACATCATGGATTTGCAACTACAGGAAGGTTTCACTATTCTCCTATTTGGTTTATAGTGAAGCCTTTTTGTTTTATATTATCTATTTTACCTTAAATTCATTAATTAATGAATTTAGATCTGTTACCATACCATTAAGCTGGGTGATACTGTTATTTATTTCAACTATGGTTACCGATTGCTCCTGGGCTGTTGCAGATATTTCCTCAATTGCCGCAGAGTTATCCTGGGCTGCATCGGCAACATTGCCAAGAGCCAAAAGAATATCATCCTTTTTCATGTTGATTACCTGATTATGCTCAACTATAACACTTATGTCCTCAATTAGTGTCTGGAGGCCATCAGAAATCATTTTAATAATTTCTTCAGTATTAAACACTGACTCATTAATCTTATCAACACCATCACGGTTCTTAGTAATAAAATTCACTGTTTCCTTAGACTGTCCCTGCATCTGCTCTATCTTATTACGAATATCCTCAACAGCATGGGTTGTTTGATTGGCAAGCTTACTTATCTCCTCAGCAACCACTGAAAATCCTAAGCCATGCTCTCCCTCTCTAGAGGCTTCAATGCTGGCATTTAAAGCCAAGAGATTGGTCTGCTTCGCTATATTAGAAATAATAGTGGTAATGGTACTAATATCGATTGAGTGTTCATTCATTTTATGTACAAGACTTTCAATAATAATTGTATTCTCATTGTTCTCTTTAGTAGCTACCTTTAGATCCTTAACAGAATTTAAGCCAAGCTCCTTTAATTCAATATTCCTTTCAACCACAGAGCCAATCTTATTACTGGCCTCAGCGGTCTCATTAATACTCTCACCTAGAAGTATTACATTCTCCACACTAGATGCGGTGTCCCTATACTGCTCATCTGTCTGAATAGCTATTTGGGAAATAGCATTTGCAACCTCCGAAGTAGCCTCAGACACAAACCCTGAGGATTCATTAAGATGATCCGCATATTTATTAAGCTTATCGCTGGAGGATATTATCATTTTAACTATCTTGTTAAGACTATCAATCAATCGATTTACAGAGTCACCTAATAGCTTCAACTCATCCTTTGACATAACCTCTATCTTATCAACCGTTAAATTGCCCTCAGATATTTCAGATAAAGCTGTAGAAATCTTCTTGATAGGTCTAATAATCCTATTTGTAATTAATATAGTAACAAAAAGTGCAATTGCCAGAACCAGAACAGCTCCAATCATATTGTTTAATAATATAATACTAGACCCT
>CAZMYP010000115.1:0-5481 GCA_964570535.1 uncultured Herbinix sp. | reverse complement strand
GGGAAAAGATTAAGCTTACGGGAGGTCAGGATTAATGGACTATACAAGCAGATACTAAACATCTGGCTATAATGCAGGATAACTACGCTAAATAATGTCAATAATCAAAACGTTAATGCTTACCACCCTCACTATAGTAATAAAAAATGCATGCAAAACTTATCTGGAGATGATTAAGCATCGTTTTCACGTTAGCTTTGATATGATTATATAATTATAGGATTGACAGGAAATTAAAGTTTTAAAAGAATAAAGTTCTTCCAGTAAACATTATAAAATATATAAAAAAATGCTCCATTGACAAGAATCAGTATGTAATGTATAATATTTACATATAAGTCATAGATTAGCAATAAACAAATTTTGATGTAATCTATGACTGAACACTATTTAATTATTATCATTATAATTTAAGGAGGGTAAGTATATGTTTAACCTAAGTAATAAAAAAATTCTTGCACTATTAATCTCAGTTTTGACTCTATTAATGCCATTCTCTTCATTATCAATAGTTAACGCCAGTCAATATGAGCAAAACATTGATACTGAGGAAATTAGCATTAAACAGAATAAGGACAGTATTTCATCAAAATCAGAAGTGGTATCTTTATTTTTAGAAAATAAAGATATCACAATTGAACATCAAGGTAAATCAGAATTTATAAAAGTATTTGGTATTTGTAAAGACAATACACAAGTTGATTTGACAAATGAAGTGAAATGGACTTCTAATGATAACTCTGTTATATGGGCTTACGAGGGTAGAATTCTTGCTGTTGGACAAGGAGTTACAACTATTTCGGTTACCTATGAAGAAATTATAGAAACTATAAAAGTAAATGTGAAAAATCATGTTAATCTAAATAACATATTTAATGAGGCGTATCAATCAGCTATAAATAATACTAAAAATAGTAGTATTCTCCAATCTACATATCTAACATCGAGTCAAAGAGATACATATGTAACTAACGCTCGTAATATGATTAATATGGTTTGGAGTGGTACAAATAATAAAAAAATAAGAGGTTGGAGAAATGAGTACACATTTTTGGGGGGATTTCCTTATACCGGAATGCCATATTCTCAAACATTGTATCAAGTAGACGATAATTTATTTTATCAGTATTTATATGACAGCAGCAGTGGATTTTATGATGATTATACTCGTTTTAATATCGTTATGCCGAAATACGGTAATGATTGCTCTGGATTTGTAAGTTTTTCATGGGGAATTAGTAGACATATAACAGGTGATTTTATTGCAGGAATTAGAAGCGGAACTTTTCCTAAAGTAGGAAGTTATAATGCCTATTCTCCATCATATTCTGATTTATATAATTCATACCAAAACTTACAACCAGGTGATGCTGTTGTTACAGCAGGGCATACATTCCTAATTGTTGCAAGTGGTAATGGGCTTTGTTTTTGTTACGAACAAACACCATATTATGCCAGGGCTACATACTGGAATTGGAGTGATTTAGCTTCTCAAGGGTATATGCCCTTTGGCAGATACTAGCAAACATTTAACTCTATGATATATTCTGCTGTAAAATAGTATACTTTATTTTACAGCAGAATATATCTATTTTAGATAGTTTATATGATGTTTTTATTTTTCAAACATGTGTTAAAGTTGATTATATGTTTATCTTATTTTAGTAATTATATCAGTTAGAGTTTTAGGAGGTCATTAGTAAAAAAATACTCTATGGTGAATTTCGTGCTACTATCAAAAATTTTTAAAAAGGAGGGCATGATTATGAAATACAAATACACTATATTAATACTGCTTATTATGGTAGGTGTTTTTATTTTAACTGCATGTACAAATGAAAAAAAGAATTCACTGGTAACGTCTGAAGAAAATGAAATCCTTAATCCTAATTCAATCTCAGATCAGACAGATACTAAAACTAAGCAAAATGAGGATATAACAGATGTTATTGCCGAAAACACTCAAAATGACATAAGTTCTTCTAATCCTATAAATCCCACACCTGTACAAGTAGAGGATATTGAACTAGGACATCAAAAATCAAATAATATAATTAATGTTGATTTAGATGGGGATGAAAAAGCTGAAAAAATAGAATATACAGTTTCTGGTCGATTATTTATTAATGACATTGAGTATGATAACCATTTAGATGAGTTTCGTATGGATAAGCCTCTAAGAGATTACTATACTATTTTAGATATAGATTCAAATGATAAATATTTAGAGATAGGTATAAGTTCCTATGGGAGAAGCGATGATTTGTATACATTGTTTTACTATTATGATAAAGGTGAATTAACATATATGGGACGTGTTGTAGGGATTCCATATCATGAGGGAGGAGAAAGCATTACAGTTGTAGATGATGGTATGTTAAAAACCTCCAAAGAGCCTAGCTTGTTACATTCTGCTTGGTGGTGTGATGAATATATTGATTTAAATGAAGAGCATCAGCTAATCGTGAGGGAACAAGATTTTTATGAAACGAAAACTTTCACCCAAATATATTTGATTCAACCATTAACGTTATATTCAGAACCTGATAATGATTCTGATAAATTTATTATCAATGAGCAATCCGTTACGTTTATTATGACAGATAATATGAACTGGGTAAAGCTGAAGGGGGAGGATGGTACAGAGGGGTGGTTTTATATTGTAAGCTATAGGTATATGGAGGATGGCGAAACACTAGCAACTGATATATTTGAAGGACTGGAATATTGGGACTAGTTTGTATGACACTCTACCTGAAAATAAAGTAGGGTAACCTATTTCTAGGTTACCCCCTTATCAAACCGCACGTGCCCTATTAAGGCATACGGCTTACCAATTGTAGCTTTCATACTGAATGATTATGTCGTAGCCAAACCTTTATTTATTGCTATTCCATTTAATCTGCTTTTGGTATAGTATTCTTTACCTTGTGCTTTCAGCTTTTCTATATGACTTTTCTGTTTCTTCTTCCATTTCTGGGTTTGCCGTTCTACATACTGTTCTATGGTATATCCATACATTTGATTATAGTACAGCCAGTTTGACGGTATTAACTTTATTCCGCAGAAATAACTGACGCTCCACTTATGTATCTTTTGAAACCCTTTTCTAACGCTCGGGTGTCTATGTTGCATACAAACCCTTAATCTCTGTCTAGTGTAAGCATCTATTGCATGAAATTTATTGCTGAAACTTTTTAGATAACAGTGACTTTCAAGACCGTACTTCTTGTTCTTTTCTACTGCTTTATAAGGATATAAATAATAATTTACTTTTCCTCTAATAATAGGGTTTACCCTCTGTACCCATGCCTCCTGACTTAAAGTCAGTGTTTTACGGGTCGCATCTTTGATTTTCTTCTTGAAGTCTTTAAAGGACTGTTCTGTCGGCTCTACAATAAAGTATTTCCCACTCCCATCTCTTCTTTCTCTCCAATGCTTGAAGTCAAACCCCACAAATTTAAAGTCATCCTTATGAAAATCTACAAACTTAGTTTTATTCATAGCTATCTCTAAGCCTAGATTTGTTATTATTCTCTTTGCTATTGCGCCAGCTCTTTTAATTTCTTCATCTGACTTTGCAAAGAGTAGAAAATCATCACAATAACGTACAAACTTTATTCCTTCCTTTTCTAATTCCCAGTCTAATTCATTTAAATATATATTTGATAGTAGGGGAGATATGACTCCGCCCTGCTGAGTTCCAGAGTTACTTTCTAAGAATTTACCTTCTTCCATATATCCTGATTTCAACCATGCCCATATCATATCTAGCACTGTTCCATCTGCTATATATTTTGTCAGTACCTTCATCAGATTCTTATGTGGTATGTTGTCAAAAAATCCTTTTATATCGCAATCATAGATGTGATTATATCCATGTTCTACATACCACAAAACGATTTGCATAACCCTTTCAATTCCTCTGTTTGGTCGATAACCACAAGAGCATTTATGAAATATTCCATCCTCGAATTTAGGACTTAATACATTTACAATGCTCTGTTGAACTATCCTATCTTTGATTACTGGTATTCCTAGTGGTCTTTTATCTCCATTTTTCTTCGGAATATATACTCTTTTGACTGGTGTCGGCTTGTATTCCTTGTTTTTAAGGTCTTGTAGTATTTGCAGTATTTTTCTTTCTTCATCTGCTTTAAAGGTTTCTATAGTTTCCATATCTACTCCACCACAGCCTTTATTCTCTTTCACTTGTTTCCATGCCGACTGGTGGTAGAATATAAATAGTACAAGTTAGACATGGAATTTTCCCAAAATAAAAGTATAATAAGAACATATGGAGGAATGAACATGGCTAAACAGTATACAAAGGAATTTAAAGAAGATGCAGTAAGATATTGGAGAGAACATCCCGAATTAGGTATAGGCAATTGTGCTAAGAATCTGGGAGTTAGTAAGAGTGCACTTTCTACATGGGGTAAAGCTTTCGATGAAAATAAAGGCGCTGTTCCAACAAGGGGCAGAGGCAATTATGAAAGCGAAGAAGCGAAGGAAAATGCACGTTTAAAGAAGGAATTAAGAGATACTCAGGATGCACTAGATATACTAAAAAAAGCAATCAGCATACTGGGAAAATGACAGAAGCTCTGTTTCTTGAAACTGCTCGGTATGAAGAACAGCTACAGGAAACAGGTGAACGCCGGCTGAATGTTAGCGGTGTGCTGAGAATATTAGGCGTATCAAGAAGTGGATATATATCATGGAAAGGGCACCTTCCTTCTGATAGGGAACTGCGCAAAGAAAAAATAAAAGAGCGCATACAAGAGATCTATGATGAATCACATCAGAATTATGGAGCACCAAAAATTACAGCGGTTTTAAAAAGTCAGGGAGAAATTATATCAGAGAAGACAGTTGGTAACTATATGCGAGAAATGGGGATTAAAGCTCAGTATATTAAGCCTTATACGATAACTACTATTGATTCTGATTTCAGTAATGATTTAAAAAACATGCTAAAAGAACAATTTAATCCTGATAGCCCAGATGCTGTGTGGTGTTCTGATATTACATATATATGGACGTTTGAAGGCTTCGTTTATCTTACTAGTATTATGGATTTATATTCACGTAAAATAGTTGCCTGGGTACTAAGTGATACATTAGAATCCAAATGGGTTATAAAAGCAATTAACAGGGCAAAAGCAGGCAGAAACATACATAAGCCCTTAATAATGCATTCAGATCGCGGAATCCAGTATGTATGCCGTGAATACGTTGAGGCCACAGAAGGTATGAACAGGAGTTATTCAAAAAAGGCCTATCCTTGGGATAATGCATGTATAGAATCATTCCATGCGTTGATAAAAAGAGAATGGATAAACCGCTTTAAGATATTTAATTACAATCAAGCCTATAAATTGGTTTTTCAATACATAGAGACATTTTATAATACCGTAAGAATCCATAGTCATTGTGGATATCTTTCACCAAATGAATATGAGAAGGCATATTGGAGTC
>CAZMYP010000114.1:0-5493 GCA_964570535.1 uncultured Herbinix sp. | reverse complement strand
AATAGGTAAGAAAATACTACTGTTGCTACTGCAAAAGAAAGTACCCAAATTGGATTTACAATAAATCCTGCTTTCATTAGGCCCATACTTCTCATAGAAATTGACACAATTGGGTTTGTATAAAATGCACCTAGTAGTGTTCCCATTGATACACCTATGGTGATTGGAATTGCAAAGCTTATGGACAGCTGCTTCATCAGTTGATAAGTTGTAAAGCCTATCGCTTTTTGGATACCAAGCTCACGTTTTTTGCGAATTACTGAGGAACTGATAACAAAATATAGAACCAAGGTAACAACAAATAATGTTATAACCAGCATGGCCAGACCCATTGCAGCTACGATTTTCTGATAAGATGCCATACCCTCTGCCATTAATTTATCAAAATTGCCAGTAGCAAGTAGCATACTCTTATCTATGCTCTTCTCTAATTCGATAATGAATTGTTCTGCATCAGTTCCTTTATCCAAATAAATATATAAAGCCTGGGGCTTGTAATTAGGGTTAATCCGCTTGTAGTCTGAAGCAAGAATCGAGGTATTTAACCCGCCCATCTGCGCACCGTTTGATAATCCCACCACTTTGAACTGTTCTTCATTTTCACCAATAAATACTGTGACAGTATCTCCAATGGTTTTATCCAGTCTTCCAGCTAATATTCCGGCGAGGGTAATTTCACCTTCATTTTTGGGATATCTTCCTTCGTATACCAGATTTGTTTCTTTGCTGTTATAATCCTCCATTACATAAGCGGCTATTTCATTATTCTCAATTTTTATTTTTACTTCATCTAAATAATGAACCTTTCTGACAAAATCCATATTTTTAATAGTATTCACCGCTTCCCCTTGATCCATTTGTGGATTAAGAACAGCTATTACGTTGCATATCTCCATACCTGGAACCTCTGCAAATGCTTTTGTATCAATTGTTGTATTGTAATACATAATTACACCAAATACCCCGCTAAATGTAACTGCCATAAGAATGACCATAATCATTACATTCTGCTTCATAGCTTGCAATACTGATTTCAAGGCTATTGCAACAGGTAAATTGCAATTTGACTTTTCAAGCTGCAGATAATTTCTTTTATACTTGCGGGCTGTGGTTTCCCCACGTAAGGCATTAATGGGACTTAACTTACTTATACGGCGAGCTGCAATTAGTGCTATCAATATAATAATTAATAATAATATGAATAATGCGAACCCGCTGATACTAGCATCAAAGCTTTGTTCCCATTTAAGTCCTGATTGTTGTTCAAATATAGCCGAAACTGCAGGCAATATAGGGTATGAGAGAGCAATGCCTAATAGACTTCCTATACCAGCTATCAATAAAAATTGCAATATTATGGAGAGAACTATCTGCCTACTAGTATAACCTACAGACTTTAAGGAGCCTATCTTCATAATATCTTCTTCAATACTGTTAATAATTCTGAACCTAACAACCAGCAAACAGACAATAACAATAATCATAGCAAACAAAACCATCATCACCGAAATCAAGGTTGCCATCATGCAGCGTGATAATTGGATTAATTCATTATCTATGACAAGAAGCATAGTTGACGGATCAGCTGCCAATAAAGAAGCCGAATCTAAATTTAATAAATCACGGATACCTTTTTCAATTAGTGATACATTCTTCAAATCATCCAAATTGGTAAATACAACATGTACGAGATTTTCGGGTTTATTTAAAATACCTTTTACCTTCTGAAAGGTATCTTGCGGCAAATAAAAGCTCATGTATCCCGTATCAGACGAACTAAAGTAAATATCCTCGGTATAGCCCTTTACTATAAAAGTAATCATCTTCTCTTCTTTTGTCTCTTCATCTGTGTATTTAAGTTCTATTTTATCATTTA
Organism: uncultured Herbinix sp.; assembly: GCA_964570535.1. GTDB lineage: Bacteria > Bacillota > Clostridia > Lachnospirales > Lachnospiraceae > Mobilitalea. The sequence goes on along the minus strand of CAZMYP010000114.1, from coordinate 3,617 downwards.
GTTGATAACCACTGACTGCATTAAAAATATCTGGAACATAGACTGACATATCCTCTGCCGGCAAATGCTCTCCAACGTATTTCCACTTGCTAATTTCTCTTTTCTCCTCCATATTGGTGAACATGATTGGGAAGGTTTTTTCTTCTCCTTTTGACAATATATTTGCATCTAGTACTAAACCTTCTATGGTTTGGCTTTGATTTACATGTTCATTTTCATCAATATAGGCTTTAACTTCATCGGTATAAATCTTATCCGGTATGGCATAATAAGCATCTGATGTATCAAGTTCCTCTTTCAAATTGTTATAAAAGCTACCATAGTTGATAACAACCAAAAGACCCGTATTTAAGAGAAGTGCAGCTATAAGAAACATTATTACCAAAGTCATAGAGGAGGATTTAGTTTTACGTATATTTGCAGTTGCATGCATCCATAGTTTCTTCACATTACCACCCCATTTCAGAAAGGAAGGATTTGAGTTTTTCATGTCGTGATTTATCTCCACTCACATATTTGCCCAAATTACATTCACCACTAATTACACCATCTTTTATATAAATAATTCGGTTACCACGTCTAGCAGACCTTAGATCATGTGTAACCATAATAATGTTTTGGCCATCATTATTAATATCAGTTAGCACATCAAGCACAGCATTTCCTGCTGCAGAATTCAATGCTCCAGTAGGTTCATCAGCAAATACCACCTTGGGCTTATTAATCAAAGCACGAACGATTGCAGCTCGCTGATTTTCTCCTCCTGAGAGCTGTGTTGGAAATTTCCTCCATATCATTTCAGTCAAACCAACCTTTTCCAGTAATTCTTTTGCATTTGCAACAATAGTTTTTTTATCCCCACTTATTAAAAGACCACTGGCCAATATATTGTCTAAAACACTCATGTTATCAAGCAAGAACATCTGCTGAAAGACAAAGCCACAGTTTTTCCTTCGAAATACCGCCAGCTTATCGTTATTTAGATTAGCAATCTTAGCATCAAAAAAGTTAATTGCTCCACTAGTCGGTCTGTCCATACCAGATAATGCATAGAGTAAAGTGGATTTACCCGCACCAGATGAACCCATAATCACTGTAAAATCCCCTTCATAAAACTCAATGTCAAGATTTTTTAATACCTGCTGTTCCTGAGTACCTGATTGAAAGCTCTTATTAAGCTTATTGGTCTTTAATATAATCTTCGCCATTTTTCTCTCCCTTTTGCTTGTTGATATAAGGGACTGTAATTCTAAATAAACATTTTCTGTTCATCCTTGGTGTATTACATCTCTTATTCTATAATTAGATTATATTGGTAATTACAATATTGTAAATAGTTGAAGACTAAGAGGTAGGTTTTAGAAATTAAGTGGTAGATAAATGTGTGTCAAGGTGGTTCATGCCAGTAGCCTAATGATTAATATATATGCTATACCATATTTTGCATTACTCTTCTAAAATACATTAAAGAGGGGCCTTTCAGCCCCTCCTTTTGAGTGTTAAACCTCAAACACCTCTATTTTGTTAATCAACCTAACCATCCCCTTTCTTTCTATACTAACCGGACCAGTCAAATGTATTATCCCATAGTCCGCAGCTGATGTATAGGAATAGAATCTTTATATTCATTTTTTCCTATAAACTATCTTTCGAATGGTATCTTCACTTAAATGGTATTTATCTGCCAGGTCAGCAATTGATAATCCTATTTTGAATAAATCATTAATAGTACTATTTCTTCTGTCAATCGATTGTCTGGCACCACTTATGCTACCCCAGCCCGCCTTATCTGTCTTCTTGGGAATATATACTATCGCTCCCTCAACATACTCCTGAATCTCCTTTAGTAGGCGGGCAGGCAATACCTCTGAACCTTTCTTGTAATTCAAATAGTTTACCCTCCATTAACTTAATGTTTCCTTGTCTTCCATCGATCAAGCTTTTCATTAAGCCCACCTCCTTCATTCATATTATCAGACGCATACGCAATCCGTTATTAGTTCAGCTTTTACCTCAGCTGAATTAATAACAATATAACACAGCTTCCGTAGTTTTACAATTACCCATTGAAATAACCCGGTTGTTTAACCAGGTTGATTAACCACGCCTACGAATAGTATTTGACCGTTGGTACCAGTGATGGCAAAGAGGAATGGACGATCGAGGACAAAATCCACCTCGTCATCGGGTGGCATTGCTTCTCCACACACCATCATCATCGTATAAGCTGCAGCTATAACACCTTCTTCATCAATGGCTACTCGTGCAGCATGCTCCGAGCTCGAAAGATAAATCTCATCGACATCTGCTGTCATAGGGGAGAAATCAGACTGATCACTATCAAATATATCGGTTACACCCAGCTTCTGAAGTCCGGCATTAAGTTCAATATTAGAAACAACATCAAATTTGGGAATGGACATATTCACGACTAAGAATTTGTTCTTGTCCCAGGCATCGCCCTTGTGCAGAAAATCCATCGTCTGTTCATCATTCAGTAACTCATCCAGATCAACCCCTTCATCTGGAAGTAGGAACCACATGTTGCCACTTCCCTCCAGTCTTAATCCTACAGCTGCGAATTTGTCCGCCCAGTAATAGTTCTGCGTTTCACTCTTATGCATAAAGTCGCATTCCAATGTTTCATTATTCCCATCCGAAAGATTGAAAAGGCCCTTTTCTGTGTTGCTCTTGGAAAATTCACTCCCCCACTTAGCACGAAAATAAATCGTGGAGGCCAGGGCAAGAATTGTATCAGGTCTCATCTCAATACCAGATGCCTGCTCCTCCAAAAGCCCTCCTGTCTGTTCATTTAACCAGCTTTGCAGTGCTTTATTATAGTCATCACTACCTATCTTACCGCTAAAGGAAGAGGCATAGTAATAATCCGTCAGGTCTTCCATGGTCTCCTTAATGTATTTCACATCATCATTTAACCACAGAGAATTGGCAAGCACACTGGTAACTGCACCATCATCCATATAATTGGCATTCCATACTGAGCCTGCCTGTGTTCTTAATAACTCAATGCTCTCCGAACCAAGAAGCTCCAGTATCTGCTCACGGCTGTTACCATCTGTTACCTCAGCCAGCATAGCCAGAGCTATATAGACATTTAAGGGGGAGTAGATCAAATTCTGTCCATTTGACTTGGTTAAAAACTGCTGTATACTTGTGTCAACAAAGTCATCCATCCCATCCATATAACCAAATGGTTGGTCAAGCTGTGCCCTTTTATTATTATACCAAGCATCATAGACCTCAAAAAAGCCCTCACTGTCTAGTACCCCCGTCTCTTCGTCAATAAAAGACATCTCATCAGGGTACTTGGCCATCTCTGGATAGCTAGCCAGGGAAATAGCGAATGGAGGTATATCATCATTTGTTAATCCTTTTTTTATATCAGTTTCATCAGTACTAGCAGCTGATCCTTCATATATATCATCTGAATTTATATCTATTTTACTGGTGCAACTTACAAATGATAATAGGCTAATAATGGCTAATAGAAAAGCAATCACTCGTTTCATTTTATGTTCTCCTCTCATTTAATGATAATTCTATTAGGCGTTTGCGAAACGCCACAACCCGCATAAATACGGGATATTTCTTTTAAT
>CAZMYP010000113.1:0-5558 GCA_964570535.1 uncultured Herbinix sp. | reverse complement strand
TGCAATAGTAACACCATCATTAGTAATTAATGGTGCTCCAAAGGATTTATCTAAAACAACATTTCTTCCCTTAGGGCCTAATGTAACTCTTACAGTATCAGCCAGCTTATTTACTCCAGCTTCGAGTGCTTTACGTGCATCTGCACCATATTTAATTTCTTTAGCCATGTATTATATCCTCCTTATTAATCTTCTACAATTGCCACAATATCGTTCTGCTTAACAACTATGAATTCCTCTTCCTCTAACTTAACTTCTGTTCCGGCATATTTTGAATATATAACTCTGTCACCGATTTTTACTTGCATAGTTACTTCTTTACCATCAACCATGCCACCGGGTCCAACGGCTATAACCTCTGCCTGCTGTGGCTTTTCTTTTGCTTGACCAGGTAGTACAATCCCGGATTTTGTTGTTTCTTCTGCAACTAATTGCCTTAAAACCACCTTATCTCCTAAAGGTATCAGCTTCATTTCATATTCCTCCTTTAAATTTTTACACTATGTATTGTTATCCAAATTTTGATAATTATTAGCACTCTTTCTGAATGAGTGCTAACCTGCTATTATATTAGTAAATATACCTTAAATATGCAACTTCTCTTCCATTAAAATATCGTGCTATATTCTACATTTTCTTAAGTTTGCTCTCTAATACTCCTTATATCTCATTTTTTCAAAGTTTTTATAATTTCTAGCATGCTCTTCACCTAACAAAAAATGTACCTTGGCACTTTCCTATTATTCAAGAAAGGGTTTCGCTTGCGAAACCCGCGCGCCGAGCGCGACCAGCTTGCTGTCTAAATACAAAACGCACGAGTGCGCATCCTTGCGGAGCATTTTTTATATAATAGGACGAACTTGCCTATTATATAAAAAGAGTCATCACCCTGTGGTAATAACCCCTCTTATTTCATCCATACACTTCCAGTATAATAATTACTACTTCTAGTATATTCCGAATTAATAACAGTATACCAAGCTAGTACTAATAATACTAAGTTATATCTAAATAATACCATTTGTCTTGGTAATAGATCTAGGCAAAGCATCTTTGGAATTCTTCCAAGGCTCATCAGCATAACGATAATCAAATTTATTGATAAACCATTCTAAATCATCTCTAACTCTCTTCATATTATTAATATATATTTTATTTAATTCATTAATAAAATCCTTAAGCTGCTCTCCACTAAGGTGTTTAGGCGCCTGCTTATATAGGGTGCTATAATGCTGATTACAAAAGCCACTCCCAGCTCCAAACTTCTGCCTAAAGGCTTCATCCTGCCGATATAAATAAAATATTGTGGCAATATATCGTTCGAAGGTACGGTTAATTCTCTCGCATATATAGCAGGAGCTATTAAGCCCTTCCATATATGATACAAGAGGGGAGTTTTCCCCCTGTTTCTTAAATATAGATGGAGGGACTATTCGCGCATTACTGCCTGATAGCTTTTCAGTATCCTTAATCACTCTATCCATATGGCTTTTTAAAATAAGCGCTAAACCAAGACGGTTCTGATTCTTATATAATAGCTCTATATGTTTTTCACAAAAACCAAGCTTAGATGTTTCTATCCTAACATCATCCTCCATATAGCTAGGTCCCATAGTAAAATCTATAGCCTTAGTCTCCAGCTCCCTTTTCATATTGCAGACCGGACACTCACCACCATTATCAAAGGCTTCATTCACTGGTATCGTATGTATCTTTTCCTTCAATTATTTTCCCTCTTTTATCAATTCTTTGATTTGTCTGGCCTTTTCTTTAATTCTTTCACTTGCTTCTCTAGAAACTAATATCCTGGAAATCCATCTTGAGGATTCATCAAATTTACCGACTTTTCTAGCTAAATCTGCCACAAGCAAGGTAATAGTAATCTCATCCATTCCACACATAGGAAATGTTTCCTTCATAAATGCTTCTGTAAATCCTTCATATGCATTATTAATAAATTCCATTTCCTGATGATTAATCTTTTCTAATTCCTGCTTATAATCTGGAGTATCAGAAGGTAATGTCTCTACCTTTCCTCTTATCACCCAAGCTGTCTTTAAGCAGGTATAAGCTCTCTCAGATATCTTGGCCTTCTTAACAATAGAACTGACCAATGCCATCTTGTGCCTTACTATTGCATCATCATAGGTATAGATATTATTGGTTTCTTTATCTGGTTTAAAATTTGCTGATATATTCTTCTTTATTAATTCAGCTTGTGAATTAGTTACATACTTAAAAAATCTATTCAATGATGCATATCCACAATTAGTACATAAAATCGCATCATATTTTAGGGGGTCAGCCTGGAGATACCTGGGTCTTAGGTCTGTATCTATGGTATGGAGTTTTACCTTACCGGTTTTTACTGTCTTCGACTTAAAATCCTTATCACATACCGGGCAGGTATATGTCTTGTCAAATATAATATCTTCTTCTGAAAAGGTATTCTGGGGCTTCTGCAAATTATCTTCTGCTTCTTCCTTTTCCTTATCATCATAAATATTTATATCAGATAAATTCTTAAGTCCAAATCCCTCCAAGCCGGAAAACAAATTATCCATAAATATTCCTCCATCTTCTAGTTTACATATGTATTCAAATCAAATGTTTCATTAAATATGATAACACATTATCAATTAAGATAAAAGTGCTATTTTCCCTGTGCCCCCCTTCAAGAAAGCTAAAGCTGCACCATTATCCTGTTACAGGGTAATGGTGCAGCTTATATTATCTTCTTATTTTATACATATTATTTTGTTCTGTAGAAGATATGATCTTCTAGAATCTTGTATTGATATTTACTCCTAATAGCCGATGTACTCTTATTAACTTTAAAGCATAGATAGTCACCAATATTATTCTCACCAGATAAGGCGGCCCTTGCTGCCTTAATAGCTTTGTTCATTGCCTTTTGCTCAATCTCCACATTACGTCCTGGATATTTTCCTGTGTCATAAAAATATAAGGCTCTATCTAATTGGCTTTTTCCATTCTTAGGCTTGGTAACAGAAAACTGAACTGACCATTTATTGTCATAAATAACTTCTTTTATGGTATTAACATGCCAATAGGCCTTGCTCTTAGCTCTGTTTATAACAACATTAGCAACAGCTAGCATTCCCTTATAGGACTGGTTTCCTGCCTCAGCATATATAAGGCTAGATAGAAGTCTAAGTTCTCCCTGAGAATAAGGAGCTTTCTTTTTCTTCTCATCCTTTGTATCCTTTTCATCATTAGCTTCTTGTTCAATTAATTCTTCATTATTATCTTGCTCTACAGGCTCCTTCTCTATATAGGAAACCTCACCCTGCTCATCAATAAAGATTTCATAAAGCTCTGGGTCAAATATCTCTTCTGTCTGATCTGTATCTACGGCGTCTGTATCTTCAATATCTTCACCAACTTGTGTGTCTTCTATATGTTGAGTATCTTCGGTGTCTTCTGTTAGGTCAGCTTCATCAGCAAGAAATAGTTCAATTTCATTTTCTAATGTATCAACTTCTTCTATAGCTGGTATATCAGCTTCTTCTGTCAAATTTGTATCTGTCTGATTAGTCTGCTCTGTTGCATATGCTGGATAGTTAATTCCTAAAGTAATCAGCACTAATGCAAATGAAGTAACAAGCAGCTTATTAATAATATTCATATTAATCTCCTTAGAACATCAAAATGTCATAATTCCGGAACATTCATAACACTTTGTTAATAATTACGTAATAATTATAACATATACTTTTAAAAAAGCAACCCCGAATTTTTAGGGCTGCTTTCTATGAGTTTTTAGGGGCTATTTTTAAGATTTTTTAGAGACTGCTTTCTTATTATTAGGGGCTGCTTTCTGCTCTATACTGTGCTAATAACAAATCAATCATACGTCCATAACTCTTCACCCCATCAGCTTGAGCATTTGCTTTAAGGTAGGTATCATTCATTTTAGTAGAAATCGTGCTAATAACTGTATCTTCATATTTTGTCCAATACTCAGAACTTGCCCTAAGATCTTTAATCATACCTTGAGAGTAGCTACTAGTGACCTCAAAATACAGATCCTTGTTTTGACCATAGAGTGCGTTACCTGATGATATCAGTGCCAACATCGTGCTGCTATACATCAGTTCCACATTATCCGAACTCATGCCTAGCAGATATGCAATATAGTTAGCTTCATCCTCCCTCATAAATCCTCGTTGATGGGCCATCTCATGGAACATTGTGTAGGGAATCGAGTAATCGGGTATATCTACATTCACATTGGCCTCCATAGTAAAGGGTATAAATATACCAGTTACTTCAGTATAGGACATTAGTGAAGAAAGAAATATAGGTTTGGCCGGGCCATATATTCCACCAAGCACAGGATATTCTTCAGAGAATTCCTTCATAGCTTGATTTGCAACCCTAGCAACCCTATAGTTACTCATAGATAGCTTAAATACTCCATCCTCATCCACCTTGGGTACACGGCTTCTAATGTCCTCTGCTTGAATAGCTAGCTTCTTAGTTAAGCCATATAATTCTTCAACTGAGTATTTATCAATCTCAAGATTTGCATAGTGACTAAATGAATATCTATAATAATTAAGTCCTCCAAAAATAGTATATAAAAACAAAGCAATACTAATGGCGCAAAATATATTAATAAAGCCCTTAATAATTGTTTTTCGCCTATCCTTATTTTTAATAATATTAATTATGAATTTAACAAGTAATACTATTAGAAATAAAGGTAATACAATAATAAGAATCTCAGCCAAGGATATGGGTATCAATCCCGTAACAAAGGAAAGAAGCTGGGAAAGCCATTTGTACATATGTAAAGCATAAATATGCTCAGCGAAAAAAATACTATTTCTTGCCAAAATCATCAAAATCAAGGATAAAGGAAATAGTAATAAAAGATAATTACGCTTAAGCTTTAGAAATTTTACCAAGTAGTTTTCTCCTTTTAACTAATATATTGTGCAACATGCTTAATATTAACATAAAATACTCCTTTTCGCAATAATATGACATAAGTTTGGTCAGTAAAGTCTTCCCTATATGTTAAAGCCTGGGAGCAGCTGTCCTCCTCACTATAAATAAAGGATTTACAAAAATAGCGTGTAACCATTAGTCCAACAGATACACGCTATACTTTAGTTTTCTATGTGATTTACAAGTAAAAAGAGTCTCCCAAGGGAAACTCTTTTAATTATATTATTATTTTATCAAGCAAAAATCGAGGTGACAGGATTTGAACCTGCGGCCTCTACGTCCCTAACGTAGCGCTCTAGCCAAGCTGAGCCACACCTCGATATTCCGGTTCTTTCTCTATAATTCTATAAGGAAAGAGCGGATAAGCTGTTGGGCAGATTTGAACTGCTGACCTCCTCATTACCAATGAGGTGCTCTACCAACTGAGCTACAACAGCATAATGTGTATTACACATTAAAATGACGCTTATGCATTCTGATTCTCGATATCCTTCAGCACCTGATTAAGCTTTGCCTTAATCCTTGTTAATGCATTATCTATTGCCTTCGATTCCTTGCCAAGCACTTGAGCAATCTGGACA
>CAZMYP010000112.1:0-5667 GCA_964570535.1 uncultured Herbinix sp. | reverse complement strand
TATCCTGCATATACAAACTAAGAACCTTCTTTTCAAGGGCACTCAAACGTCTTACAAGTTCATATTCTATCATACTGGTATTCTCTTTGTCAATAACCAATTCCTCAGGATTTAATCCGTTTTCCTGGAATATTATATCAATCAAGGTTTGCTTCTCCATGCCCTCTCCATATTCACCCTTTAGTGGTGTATATATGGAGATATATGTGTTCAGTGGTATATTCTTTTTTCTGTTAGATGCATCAATTGCACTATAGATCTGTCTGGATATGCATAAATCGGCAAAGCTAAAGAAGGAACTCAATTTACCTATTTGATAATCTTGAATTGCCTTATAGAGTCCTATCATTCCCTCTTGAATTAAGTCATCTCTGTCTCCACCTATCAAAAAAAAAGCTCTTGCCTTATTTCTTACCAGGTATTTATATTTTTCAAACAAATAATCCATTGCGGGACGATCTCCAGCCTGTATCCTGCTGACAATTTCTTCGTCAGAAATGCCGTTGTAATTCTCATTCGTCCTCATACGACCAACTCCTTATAGCTGATTTGTTATTTGGCAAGCCTTTGTCTAACAATTTCATAGGCAAGTACTCCAGCCGCCACGGAAGCATTTAATGAATCCACTTTGCCAACCATAGGAATCCTTGCTGCAAAATCACATTTTTCCCTTATTAGTCTTGAGACACCCTCTCCTTCACTGCCTATAACCAAGCCAATGGGACCCTTAAGGTCCAGATTGTACATTATCTCACCTTCCATGTCTGCACATACAAACCATAAGCCCTCTTTCTTTAATTCCTCAATGGTAACTGATAGATTAGTAACCTTAGCAACAGGAAGATAATTAATAGCTCCAGCAGAAGTCTTTGCAACCGTACCAGTAAGCCCAGCTGCACGGCGTTTTGGTATTATAATTCCATGGGCCCCTGCTTGATGAGCAGTACGTATTATAGCCCCCAGATTGTGAGGATCCTCAATACCATCCAATAATAATATAAAGGGAGCTTCCCCCTTTTCCCTAGCTGCTTCTAATATATCCGTAACCTCTGCATATTCATAAGCTGCCACATAAGCAATAACACCCTGATGCTTCCCAGTCTCTGACATACTATCAAGTCGTTCCTTTGTCACAAAGGATATTATGGTGTCCATTTTCTTAACCTTATCAACTATGGTTCTAATAGGTCCATCATGATCTCCCTTAAGTACAAATAGCTTATCAATTGTTTTACCTGCACGAATTGCCTCAATTACTGTATTTCTTCCTTCTAATGTAAATTCCTCGTATCTCATAGTATTAAGCCTCTTTTCTATTATCCATTTGTGTGTATATAAGATCCTAGCTGTTGCTATCCATATATTCCTTTAGTGCTTCCATCCATTCTTTCATAAAATAACCATGTTCCTCTCTAAGTCTTTTGTTGTCAAGAACAGAATACATGGGGCGCTTCGCTGGTGTGGGGTATTCTTTAGTCATTATTGGTTCAACCTCAATATTCTTACCTGCTAGTTCAAATATCTTGCTGGCAAACTCATACCAGCTAGTATAGCCCTCACAGGTAGCATGATATTTCCCATAGTTCTCGGTTTCCATTAAAAATAATATAGCTCTAGCAAGCTCCAACGCACTTGTAGGTGTTCCTATCTGATCAGATACCACACCTATCTTCTTCCTATCCTCAGCAAGCTTTAGCATGGTTCTTACAAAGTTCTTACCCTCTCCATACACCCAGGCAGTATGAAGCACAAAGGCTTTAGAACAGTACTGTGTAACAAAATCATCTCCTGCTAGCTTAGTACTTCCGTATACATTGATAGGATTGGTGGCAGAATCCTCTGTGTAGGGCATATTAGCTTGTCCATCATATACATAATCGGTAGAAATATGTATAAGCTTTGCCCCTATTCTATTAGCAACCTTGGCTATATATTTTGGTCCAAGGGCATTAATACTATAAGCCTTATCTTCCTCTGTCTCACATAAATCCACAGCAGTCATAGCAGCACAGTTGATTATAATATCAGGTGAAAATCCCATAATCTCAGCTTCAACCGCAGCCTCATCTGTAATATCAAGTGTTTTAACAGTATTATCTACTCCTATACTTGAATCAGTAAGATATAATTGATATATGGACTCGTCCCTCATCAGCTTATTTAAGGCTCTTCCCAATTGCCCTAATGCACCTGTTATAAAAACACGTTTCATAATTTCCTCCATACCGGTATCATAAACACCTATTTTATATAAATATTTACACTTAGTATAAACAATCCATAGTAAAAAAACAATTCAATTATATATTTATCATTTAAGAATAAAGCAATACTCTAATAATAATTATATAGGCTGCTTAAAAATTACACCACGGATAATAGCTTACCAGTAAATGCAACCTTAACCAGCCTAATATAATAGAATTCATATATTTTTAGATTTTATTAGCTAATCATGCCTCCTAGCATACCACTTAAGCTAGTAATAACAAACACTGTTAATAGGCTACCTAGCTGTAGTGGACCTGATCCACTCATCATGATGGATACTAGCATAAGTATCACAAAATAGAAAACTCCTAAAATAAGTCCCCATATGAATTTCTTTTGCTCTGCTTTCCTACCGACAAAGAATCCTCCTGTCAAAGTAGAAACAATATAAGCGATATTAATACCTCCGCTGATTACCCCACTAGAAATCTCTAGCTTTAGCATTAAGAATGAAATTATCAATAAAATCAACCCTGTAATAATATATGAAAATAACAATCCTTCTAGTATATAAATGAACCTTGTATTTTTAGAAAATGCCTTATTCATCTGACACCTCCAATCCAACCTATAATAGAATATATTATAGACAGGTACAAATTATTCATTTTATTAAAATTCTATGACTAATTTCCGTAAAGCCCATACACTGAATAATTACCAGCAGCATTCCACAAAAGCCATTCCTTGTAGCCTACACCATATACACCTGCAATCTGTTCACGTAATTGTAACCCTCCATATACCTGATAATTCTTAACCCATGAGGCCGTAAAATCCTGTAGCCATGGCCTAACTATTGCCCTATGCTCTCCTTCAGGTATTTGATCTAGCTTTGTCCTTGAGGCAGTCATAACCTTTCGAACAATCTTATAAGGTTCCAAATCCGGGTATTCCACCCCATAATTTCCTTCAGCAAAATGGGATGGGTAAATCATGGGACATATATAATCTAAATGTTTGGCCATCTCCACATAGTTTTGCCCTACAAGTCCAGCATCAATACTGCTGCTGATTATGGTTCCATATACATCAGCTGATACAAACACCCCTAAGGGCTTTAGGTTTTCATAAGCATACTGGGTAAATTCAAGAATTATATCTTCTTTAGTTTTATCTTCTGCCAAAGGTCCAAAGTCAGCCTCAGCCATACCCTTTCCAGTAGGAAAACGAATATAATCAAATTGAATCTCTTTAAATCCTGCCTCTGCAGCCATAGAAGAAACCTCTATTAAATAATCCCACACTTGTTTTTCATAAGGATTAATCCAGCATTCTCCATTATTGTCTCTATAAACCGAACCATCCTTATTCTTTATCGCCAGTTCCTGCTTCATCTCTGCCAAAAGCGGATCCTTAAATGCTACGACTCTAGCTATGGGATAAATATCTTTCTTAGTCAAAAGCTTAAGCAATTCATCAATATCTGAAATTGTATTAGTAGTTGAATCAATCTCTTTTGCCTTTGGACTATCCATCATAAAGGTTATTCTACCGTTATCATCCTTTACATCTATAACCATAGCATTAACCTCAGTGGTATCTACAAGATTAATTAGCTCATCCCTTTTATCCATTATAGCCCTTGATGTTACATAAATCCCTCTCCCTAAAACAGGCTCTCTAGTATCAACCTCTATGACTATCTCATCATCTTCTATTACCTTATCCTTATCATCTTCTATTACCTTATCCTTATCCTTATCCTCGCCAGTAATAACATTTATTATCTCTGTGGCAGGTTCCATATTATTGTTCTCTGCTATTACTTCATTGTTATTCTGACTGTCATCTACTAGATCTAAACCATTTTTATTAAGACGCTGCTCTCCACCAGCTTTAATCCTAAGAGTATAGTAGGTAGCAACTCCTAAAGCTGATGCCAGAATAACAACCAAAATAATATTAAAAAATACACTACCATTGCCTCTTCGTCTTTGGTAGGATTTATTATAACTAATATACATATTAGTGGTTTTCCTTTTTCTCATCTATATGCTCCGTATTTTGTACTTCATATTTTTCGTCCTATAATGTGTATCAGTTTAGCTTGTTTTTATAAACATGAAAATTTTGCTAGGCTTAGTTATATGATAAGGTTTTATATAATTATAGTCAAGGTAGCAGAAGACTAATTCTTATATTATATTTGTTGACCAAGTACCTACGATATCTCTTATATTGCCAAAGGAAGTAACCAAATATACCAAAGAAATAGAAAAGGACAGGCATCTAATTAAGACGCTTATCCTTTATTATCTATTACATAATATCTTATTGCTATGCATTAATGCCACAGCATTTTTTGTATTTTTTACCACTTCCACAGGTACAGGGATCATTTCTACCTATCTTCTTACCCTTAACGATTGTAGTGGAATTCCTCTGTTCCTTGTATAGCTCCTTCCTACGCTCCTCTGTAAGTAAGGGTTCCCATTCCTCTAGGTCATAAAGCCAATCAGCACCGGCACCAACCATATTATAATATAGCTTCTCCTTATCGAATGCAAGACTAACCTTAGTATCTTTGTCCATTTCTTCAATGGGATTAGGGGTTACAAGGCTGTCATTTACACCATCAAGAAAGCCTACAAAATACTTAAACTCTGTATCTAATTCTTTAGCTAGCTCCCCAACACTTCCCTCCCATACCTTATCGGGACTTGCCAAAAGCTTCTTATATATCTCTTTCTCAATATTAAAATAATTCGCCCAAAATATTTGGCCTTGTCTACTTTCCATATCATTGGCATAGGCGAAATCTCTCCACTCTTGTAATATGCTCATACAATTCATCCTTCCTATATTTCTGTATATTATATAATAAAATTACCAATTAATAATACAAATGCTTATGGCGAATATTATAGCATAATCCATAGATGTTTCCAATAATTAAATTATTTACTAAAAAAAATAAACTATGTATATTTTAAGTAAATCTGTATCATAATAGTAATATCCTTATGTAGAACATTTCTATATTGGATAAATGCGTATGCTCTTTCATAATTGGACTCCCCCTCCAATTATGATCACTAAAGAAAAGTTAAATACTTATCCTCCCCTTTTTAGTGGATAGCCTACTGTGAGACAGTGGGCTATTTGCTTTTATACGTAAAGTCCCTATTTTCAAGAGGTTTACGAATATAACTTTGTGGTTATTGAACATTTAATTCTCACCTAATCAGAATTTGCCCCAACTTTCATAAATAAATCACTGTAATTTCAATTAAAATAGATTGGATATTTTCTGCATTTCGTCAGCCTTAGTATTGGGTAAAACATGGGAATATAGATCCATTGTCATTGATAACTTGCTATGTCCTAATATTGTCTTCAATACTTGTGGCGACATATCAATTTCAATACATCTAGTTGCGAATGTATGACGAA
>CAZMYP010000111.1:0-5668 GCA_964570535.1 uncultured Herbinix sp. | reverse complement strand
AAAAAAAACGATTAAAATTTGATGATTTGGAAATATTAAATAAATAAGTTGGGTTTTTTATTTGAAATAGAAATATAAAACCAGTGATGGACTTAGGAATAAATCAATCAATATCTGAGAAGAATATATTTAGAGGTGATAACAGTGAAGAAGAACAATTTAGCTGAGTTTTTTAAAAGTAAAGGTTATTATGTGTTATTATTTGTCGGAATTATCGCAATTGCTGTAGTAGCGCTCATTGGTTCCAATCTTTCCTCAAATCAAACAGATGATAATGAGAATTTAGTGAACCTTAATGAACCAGATAATTACATGCAAGCTGAAGACAATACTAATCTTCAGGCTGATAATAACGATACATCGGATCAATTTGCTAATATTGAGCAAGCCCCTGATCTAGATGTAATTGAAGGAGGTCAGGATGTCGTTGACAATGATAGTCTTCTGGAGTTTGATGTTTATACAGAGGATGAGGAAAATGGAATTGGTCTTGTAGAAACCGTTAACAAGCCCACAGAGGTTGCAGATGTTGTGCAGGATGTTGAAGAGGAAGAAGAATCTTTAGAAACCACTAGTCCCACTGTTAAGAACTTGCCTTCACTTAGCTTTGATGCAGAAGAGGGATTGATATGGCCGGTGGATGGGAATGTAATTATGAATTACAGCATGGAGCATTTGACTTATCATGCTACCCTAATGCAATTTAAGGTAAATCCAGCAATTATTATTGATGCAGAGGTAGGAACAGAGGTTAAGGCAGCAGCAGACGGAGTTATTGCAGATATTTATGATGATCCCGTTACTGGATTAACTGTTGCAATGGACATTGGAAATGAATATTCTCTTGTATACGGTCAGCTTAAGGATGTAGATTTTAAAATAGGTGACAGTGTGTCTGAGGGTGATGTTATTGGCGCAATTAACGAACCTACAAAGTACTATACCGTTGAAGGAAGCAATTTGTACTTTATGGTTATGGAAAGTGATCAAACTGTAAATCCAATGTTACTATTACAAGATATGCAATGAATAAAAAAAGAAAGGACATGTTAATGTAACAAAACATGTCCTTTCTTTATTCTTCAATCAGATAATTTTTTCTTCTTAATGCTTCTGCTATTTTATCAAGGGTTTCCTTACTATCGGCTTCTATTGTGTGACGATGGGTTCCAGCTGTAAGTTCCTTTAGTGGAACTATTTTTTTCTCTTTAACCTTATTTACAAAATCATATACATCATTACGGTTTCGAATTATAAGTTCTGTTACTATCTGACCATAAATCTCGTGGACCACATGGACATCCATTATTTTGCCCCCGTTATCCACAATGGTACATAGCTCATCCTCTATATCATCAGTGGAATGACTTACATGAAAAACCTGCTGAATATTTGACTCCTTGGCTTGATATAGGAGATATCCCTTGGTAGTTGATATAATATCATAGTCAGATGCCCGTAATAGAGCAATGTCCTGGACTATAACCTGCCGACTTACATTAAATAGCTTAGCAAGAGCACTACCTGATATAGGATCTACACTTTCCCTAATTGCCTCTATTAATTTTTCCCTACGAGTATTTCCATCCATTAATAAACCTCTTATCTTTTATTGCTACTTTTATTTTCTTTATTGTTCCGCTATAATATAACAGTAGTAATCATATGATTATGTAACAGTTTACAAGACTGATATAAATATTATATACTTAGAGGATATATTTCGCAACTTTTTTGAAATACATTTTATTTATGGAGAGGAATGCTATGTTTCGCTTATGGGCTAAGATATTTAAAGATAATAGAATGATTAAGGACATGGTTGTATGTAATGACAGTCCCGATTTAAGAAGGACTCAGAAGGTATTTGAAGCAATTGATGAGATCTGCCATACCTATGATTTGTCAAAACCCTTATGGCTAGATTCAACCGTGTCTGATTTTAAAAGGCATGATAAAACAAGATTTCTTCAAGATAATTTTATGGAACCTATTGATTTTGATTTTCTTGAGATCCATGTAATTGAGGAGGATTAATATGAGAGGTCGAAGCTGGAGATTAATTGGGATACTCCTTATATGTATTCTTGCGGGAGTATTTATTTTGATTAGGGCTTCTGACAGTAATATTCAAGAGGAAGATCATGGTAATGTAGACGTAATTGAAGTCCTTGAGAAGGACTTAGATAGGGTATCAACAAGGGATGAAGAGATACATAGTATAGATAATGCTGATAATGAAGATAAGACCGATGATGAAGATGATACCTGTTTTAGTCAAGAGAGACATGAGACTGAGGAAATATATAATCAAGAGGGGCATTTGAACATGGTCAACATAGATGAGCGATTAATTAATTATCCTGCAGGCACCATAGTTAATACAAATCATGTTGAACAGGAAGAACTTGACTCTTTGTTTTTCTCGGAAGAATTAAGCCAGGAGATAATAGATCGTATTACAGGAAGGTCTTTCAAGGAGGAGGGTGATGTTCCATATAGTGAGCTTCGTTATATACGGGTTCTACATATGAGCTTTGACGGACATACCCACATTGGAGAATTAATTGTTAATCAAGCAATAGCACAGGATGTGGTTGATATTTTTCATGAGCTTTATTCTATTTCATACCCAATAGAAAGAATTCTGCTTATTGATGATTACCATGCTGACGATACCAAATCCATGGAGGATAATAATTCGTCTGCCTTTAATTATCGCCTGGTAGATGGGACTACCAAGCGCTCTGTCCACAGTTATGGACTAGCTATAGACATTAATCCATTATATAATCCTTATGTCAGAACAAGAAATGGTGAATTGGAGGTATTGCCAGAGAGTGGAGCAGCTTATGTGGATCGTAGCCAGGAGAATTCTTACTTTATTAGAAAGGATGATCCTTGCTATAAGGCATTTATCAGTAGGGGCTTTACTTGGGGTGGGGAATGGAAGAATAGTAAAGACTATCAGCATTTTGAGAAGAAATTATAAATTAAAGGCAAGCTACTAGTAATTGATTTTAAAATATCACAATGTTATAATGAGACGGTATGTATAGAATAATAATTATTGTTAATAGTAGAAGACCCCCCCCTGATTAGAAAGGAAGCTAGCTATGTCGTATATGGCTCTTTACCGAAAGTTTCGGCCTGATAATTTTAAGGATGTAAAAGGGCAGGAGCATATAGTAACAACACTTAAGAATCAAATAAAGTCTGGAAGGATAGGGCACGCTTACCTATTTACAGGGACAAGAGGAACAGGTAAAACTTCTGTGGCAAAGCTATTTGCCAAGACTGTCAACTGCGAAGACCCTCATGAGGGTAACCCCTGTAATAAGTGCAATATATGCAGAGGTATAATAGCCGGTTCTTCCATGAATGTAATTGAGATAGATGCAGCCTCCAATAACGGTGTAGAGAATGTAAGGGAGATTGTGGAAGAAGTTAGATATTCTCCTACAGAAGGAACATACAAGGTATATATTATTGATGAGGTTCACATGCTTTCATCTGGAGCATTTAATGCCTTGCTTAAGACTATTGAGGAACCCCCATCCTATGTTATATTTATCCTTGCCACTACAGAGGTTCATAAGATACCAGTTACCATATTATCAAGATGTCAAAGGTATGATTTCAAAAGGATAAGCATAGATACCATAGCCGCAAGACTTGGTGAATTAATGGAGGAAGAGAAGCTACAGGTGGAAGACAAGGCCTTGAAATATATTGCAAGGTTGGCCGATGGTTCCCTAAGGGATGCCCTAAGCTTGTTGGATCAATGCATTTCATTTTATCTGGGAGAAACACTAACCTATGATAATGTCCTGGATGTTCTGGGAACGGTGGATACTAAAGTGTTTTCACAGATTTTGCATGCAATTAATCTGCAAGAAGTATCAAAATGTATAGGGATTTTGGATGAGATTGAGAGTAATGGTCGTGAGCTTTCCCAGTTTGTAATAGATTTTATCTGGTATATAAGAAATCTTTTATTAGTCAAGACAAGTGAGAATGTAAATGATATAATTGTTGATATCTCCACTGAGAATCTGATGCTACTTAAGCAAGAAGCACAGTCCTTCGAAGAGGTTATTCTTATGAGATATATCCGCATATTATCAGATATATCAAATCAGATTCGTTATGCCCCTAGGAAGAGAGTGCTGCTGGAAATTGCATTAATCAAGCTATGTAAGCCTCAGATGGAGCAAAACTATGATTCACTGATTAGTCGCTTAAAGCAGCTAGAGGATAAGCTGGAAAATGGTGTAGTTATTAATTCTGACAATAAGAAAAGTAATAATATAGAGTCTGCACCAGAGCCTAGCAAGAGACAGGAGATACTTCCGGAGGCACTTCCTGAGGATTTAAAGAAAGTGGCAATTAACTGGAAGGGCTTACTAAGTCAGATTTCTAAGAAAGCACCGGCGCTTGGATCCGTTCTTCAAAGCGCAACCTTAAGTATAGATGATAATCAAGGGATTATGATTGTGGTTACAAATTCTCTTGATAAGGAGCTTGTTGATAGGGAAGGGCATAAGAAGGTTATCCTTGGGGTAATAGAAAATATGCTTCAAAAACAGGTACAGCTTAGCATTAAGTATCTGGATAAGGATAAGGAGAATATTAAGGATGTTGTTGATCTTACAAAGTTAATTAAGGTACCTATTCAATATGAGTAAAGAAGTACTTATTTTTAATAGTTTTAATGAATAAATGATTATATGGTAGAAGAAAGGAGTTATTAATATGGCAAGAAAAGGTGGATTTCCAGGTGGAGGAATACCAGGAAATATGAATAATTTGATGAAACAGGCACAGCGTATGCAGAAGCAGATGGAGGATAAGACCAAGGAGCTAGAGGATAAGACTTGGGAGGCCAGTGCTGGAGGCGGTGCAGTGAAGGTTACTGTTACAGGAAAGAAGGAGGTTGCATCTGTGAAGATTTCACAGGAGGTTGTTGATCCCGATGATGTGGAGATGCTAGAAGACCTTATAGTTGCAGCTACTAATGAAGCATTAAGATTAATGGAGGAGGAATCTTCAGAGGTAATGGGTGAGATCACAGGGGGCCTAGGTGGCTTGGGAGGATTTCCGTTCTAATGGATTATTATAGCAGTAAGATAAGTAAGCTAATAGAAGAGCTCTCAAGGCTTCCGGGCATCGGTATTAAGACTGCCCAGAGGCTTGCTTTTCATATAATAAATTTACCAGAAAACCGTGTAATGGAATTGTCTGATTCCATTGTAGAGGCCAAAAAAAATATCCGCTACTGTAAGGAATGTCTAACCCTTACTGATAAAGAGCTATGTCCAATCTGCTCATCTCCCAAAAGGAGCAAATCACAGATTATGGTAGTGGAGAGCCCTAGAGACCTGGCGGCCTATGAAAAGACAGGAAAATATGAGGGTGTATACCATGTTCTTCATGGAGCAATCTCCCCCATGCTTGGAATTGGACCTGGAGACATTAAGCTAAAGGAGCTTATGACACGGCTTCAACAGGATGTGGAGGAGGTTATAATTGCAACCAACTCCAGCCTTGAGGGTGAGGCTACTGCCATGTATATAAGTAAACTGATTAAGCCAGCAGGAATAAAGGTCAGCAGAATTGCTAGTGGAATACCTGTAGTGGCGGTGGAAAAAAAGAAGGAAACACCAAT
>CAZMYP010000110.1:3537-5840 GCA_964570535.1 uncultured Herbinix sp. | reverse complement strand
ACTCCTTAAAACCGCACAACTGTGCTGACTTATATACCGGCAATAATATGTTTGACAGTCTTACAATAAATTCATTTTTTTCTAATCCTGGAACGTACAGTTGCTGGCGAATATCTGCTTGATTCAGATGATATTGAGCACACTTATCAAATTCTTCTGCAACACGTTCATTCTTTCCTTTAAGAAGATAAGCTCGATACTGCAATTCTCCAAGCTCTGAAAAATAAGTCCACCCAGGTAAATAATTACTTTTCTGGCTATTTAAAGATTTCGTTGTAGGATGCAAATTCCATAATTCATCATGTGCAACGTATTGCCATGGAACAAAATGATCAATTGATACAGATTCATCACTCATGTCAACATCGTCATATATTTCCTTTATACTACCATCAATATCAATAACTAGTTTCCAATAATCACGCACTTTCTTCAGCTCACGTTTTAATGGATATGATATTTTATCCGAAATACCTGGCACACTTGGATTTCGATCCTGCAACCAACCTATTAATTTGTAATCCATCCAACACTTTAAGATTTCTCGATTACAAACCAAATAATCAAGCCATATCTCGTTAATCTCTATCTCTGATGCCATATTATTAATAGCCACAAAATAGTACAGTAATCTCTTGCATTTATTAATCTCATCCACTTTTGCTTTTGATGGACTTTTTAAGTCAGTATAAAAGGGAGATTGCAGGCAGTAAGGAACATTATAGGTTAGTGTCTTCTTATATTCTTTAATCTTACTGTCTTCTGTGGTTTCTAAAAAAGCTTGTAGCACACTATCCTTTACAGTTGAAGGATAGTGATACTCCTTATAGATATATTTAGAAACCTCTTCCAAGTTATCCACAGTGTTACATGGTCCAAGTCTCAAATTATACTCATTCACCATATAATAAGCAGAAACAATCATTTCATTAATTAGCTCATCATATGTAAATCTAGTTTTATCATAAGATACATTGTTCACGATAGCCTTGAACCAAAAATACTTATAGCTATTTGATACACGATTCCTATCAAACACACGACTCAAGTCTCCAATATTCAGTTCATCAGAATATGGTGGTTGCATACGTTTAATCTCCTACAAGCGTTTTTTATCTTCTTTAAATCGTAATATCTACTGGTAGCCATTTGACAGAATCTATTGACTCCCTAGTAAGCCCCTTGGCATCTTCTACCTTTTTTAGTGTAAGTTCTCCCGAAATCAAACTACACCAATAACAGCTCACAGAAAGGTTAAATTCTGGATAATCGTTTTCGATGGTATCCAGATACTTTCCTACCAAAATCTTTGAATCAAGTTCTTCTTCAGTTTCTCGTACTAGCACCTCTTCACGTGTTTCTACAGTTTCTACTTTCCCACCAGAATGTACCACTAATCTTTTATTCTCACCATAGTGTCTGGCTGTGACAAACACTTTGCTACCATTACTAATTACTTTTTCTCCCACCATTGATGGTTCATGTCATATAAATATGTCATATAAATTATTGTACTACCTATCATCTCTCTACAGAAGCAAACTCGCCCGTGTTTATGTCCAGTACCTCACGAATTGGCTGAATAAGAGATTCTTCATATTGTACATTCCATTGAACATTCAAGCTCATACTTCCATTCTCAATCCCATCAATATGATTATTTGACTTAATCGGATTTGCTGCCTCAGTTTATCAATATGATGGTTGAACTCCGCCTCCATTGCGAAAGAACATATTAAGTATTATACTCAAGCATCTAAATGATAGCCCAAAACTGTATTGAGAAACAAATGCACTAACTCTGGATCAAACTGTGTACCTGCATTTCTCAATATTTCTTTTGCAGCCTCTTCCTCTGTAACGGGCAATCTGTAGGTTCTTAAACTAGTCATTGCATCAAAGGTATCTGCTATTGCTATCATCCTTGACTGCATAGGAATTTCTTCACCTGCAAGTCCTCTGGGATATCCTTTTCCATCCCATCTCTCATGATGAAAAAGAACGAACTTTGCAATATCTACCATTTCACTTACAGAACATAGGATTCGATATCCTATTTCTGGATGTTTGGCAACATCCACAAATTCCTCCTGTGTCAGTTTACCTGGTTTATTTAATAAGTTATCTTGTACGGCTATTTTACCTATATCATGCAATAATCCAGCATTTCTTATAACCTTTAAGTCATGGTCTGGCATATCCAGTGCTATAGCAAGCTTCTCACATAATTCAGCAACTCTGTGTGAATGCTGCTCTTCTCTTTTGTTTTTCTCATGTAAAGTATTGATAATAATGCCAATTGT
>CAZMYP010000110.1:0-3437 GCA_964570535.1 uncultured Herbinix sp. | reverse complement strand
TCTTGCAATAGCTATAACTCCCTCTTCAAAGCATTTTATAATACGCATCTCGAATACTTCCTTTTGTTGTTCTAACTCCAGTTCATATTCAAAGCTTTGAAGCTGTCCAGTTTCTATAGCAGCCTGGATTCTGTCATACCCTTTCCTTGCGATGTCTTCCGGTAAAACTTCATGAAGCTTCTTACCAAGAAATATCTTTTTATCTAAATAAAGCATATTGTCTTGACTTACTTGACAGTCAGTAAATATACCATTTTGATCCACAATAAAGATAATATCGGGAAGTACGGTAATAATAGCCTTATTATACTCATTACTCTTCTTTAATTGTTCTTCACTGATACTTAATAATTCATTTTGCTTCCTTAACTGTTCCTCAGTAGATACAACCTCTTCAAGTGATGCTTCAACCTCTTCTTTAGACAAATTCAGATTAGTTATCAGTTGGCTGGTTTCCTTTTTCATGTAATCCAAAGCTTTCCCTAATATAGCAAATTCATCTTTTCTCTTATTTAAATAATCCGGAATCTCTTTATCATAATTACCCTTAGCCATATCACCAAATTCATCAATAAGTATTTGAATCGGTTTCGTTATACTTTTGGCAACATATAAGGTTATTACAATTACGAATCCCATTATTATCACTAATACAATGAAGGATATCATAGCTGAAATAAATATTGGCTTTCTATATACACTGACTGGAAGTGATTGAATGATTGATACTCCTAATTTAGATTTATTCACAGCAGTTAAGTACTTTGTACCTTCTTTTGTGTAATAGGTAATACCTTCATTATTTGTCTCAATAAAACTATATAATTCGGGAAACTCTGTACCTATATTATAATTATATATTAGTTCGATATCATTCGCTGCAATTACCGTTCCAAGATCATCAATAATTATAGTTTTTTCTCCAGTATTCTCAGAATTACTTATTATTGCATTAGAAAAACCACTCAGATTAATTGCTAATGCAAAAACAGCAAGAACCTGATTATTATCATCCAATATCGGATAGGCTGATATCATTACCGGCGAACCGGTAACTGGAGATTCTAATATTTTTCCCAAGTAATGTTTTTTGCTGGTTGTCACAATTGTCAACCATTTTTCAGACTGTTTATTAATTTCAAAAATAGTAGATTTACCACCCATTCCATCCAAGAAAACTTTACCTTCATATGCAAAAAATGCATTCTCTAACAAGCCCGGGTATGATTCCAAATCTTCCTTCAAATCCTCTTGTAGGATTTGATTAAACTCTTTATCATCTACACCCTTACTTAATTTATCAAAATAATTTTTTATTTCTACATCATTTCCAATACTTTTTGTTAATGTATGAAGACTTTCGATATTCACATCATAAATCTTCAATTTCTGCTCTGCACTTGAAAGTAGACTTTGTTCCGTAAGAAGTTGGACATTATTCACATTTATAGTGATTGTAATTAAATATATTAGTCCACTTGATATTACTACTGTAATAAAAATTACTAAGAACAATTTTGTATAGTATCTATGAACATTTCTCATAAAAGGACTCCTTTTATACTATTTATCGAATGTATATTAGCATTGTACCATACTAAAGATGAATATTGCCATATTTTTCTTTAGTATAAATGTTTTAAATGTTTTACATGTGTAAGCGGCATATAAAATACCGTTGATGTTGTTTGACTACAACGCAAAAAAGGACACTTTTCAAAAAAATCTCTTTTTGAAAAGTGTCCTTTAAGTGCAACATCATAAATTTAGTTTTATAAGGGGGTTTGAAATTATTACTAACTATTTCAAACTGTGGACTGTCAATTTACTGTCCTCTAGCGATCCAACATGATTTCGAGCTATGATTTCCTCTCTTATACGATGATTTCAATTACATCATCATTTGAATTTTCATTAAGAGTAAATTTTATCGTCTTTCCCTGTAGTGTGATTTCATATTCTCCTTTAAAGCCACCCAGAATAACATTTCCATTTTCGTCTGTTCGTAATTCTCCTTCTGTATTCCATTCATCGTGGATTAGACGCTTCAATTCATGATAGGCTGGTTTTGTCGTATTATCTTTACGAATAAGTCCACTTGGAGCTCCAAGCCATGCACCATCTGCAAAATCCCATCCGGTGATAGCTTCTACCAAAGGATGTTCAAACAAGATACGGTACATTTCAGACCATTCCTTCTTCTGTCTTTCCTCACCTTCTGGTGTTGAAGGCCATTCATCAACCTGATAGTCATTTAAATCCACTATATCCTTAGGCATAGTATCACCTGACACCAGCGTATTCTCTGTAAAATGAAGGGGAAGTCCGAATACTGAGAATCTCTCAAGAATATCCTCAAGTTTTTCCTGTCCCATATATCCCTGGTGTTGATGAGTCTGAATACCGATTGCAGAGATAGGCACACCTGCATTCAAGCATCCATCAATTAAAATTCTATAACTTTCTGAAAGGTTGAAATCATTAATAAGAAGAGTCGAATCTGGATTAGCGCTCTTTGCGGCATTAAATACTTCCTTAACAAGTCGAACTCTGCCAAGATCCTTACATATACGAGTAATAGCATTATCATATCTGTCATAAACAGGCATAATCACTACCTCATTGATAACATCCCACATATCTACTACACCACGAAATACTGTAACATCTCGATGAATACGATCTAATTGCTTTTGTAAAATAGTCGCGTTGTCATAATCCATCAGCCAGTCTGCACAAGCAGTATGCCAACATAATGGATGACCTTTCACTTTCACATGATTCTTTTGCAATGTTTTTGCAGCTCGCATTCTGCTGTCTGTAAGGATTTCACCTTCTTTAGGCTCAAATCTTCCCCAGTAAAACGGAAGCGTTCCGTAATTAAATACTTCTAACCACTTATCCACTCTATCTTCGAAAAAGCTTTTCTCTGGCATTTTCTTATCATGATAAAAATCTGTTTTTCTCATATCAGCTTCCGATGTAGCCGGAAGAGAATCAAATGCACCACAACCGAACAAAAACTGATGATTCACCAATTTTACTTGTACAGAAGTATTAGATAATATATTTCCTTTACAATCTATAAAACGTATTTTTTTCACTGCTTTTCTATGTGCTAATGAACTACTCATTTGTAACCCTCCCATATTTTTAGTATTAATCAAAAGCATAAATACCCCCTAAGGATTATTTAATATAAGTTACTGTATTTCCTATTCTATCAAAGGTCGTTCTGATAGGCAATCCATCTTGTGTATCAGCATAACCCAAAGCTAATGCTCCATATACACGCTCATCTTCTTCCAGACCGAGTTTTTTCATAGCATCCAGGATTACGGGATTTTCATTTAACCATCTCAACTGATTAATCCATACACTGCCCAAATCTAGTGCATTGGCCATTAACATCATATTCTCAATCGCACAGGCGCAGT
>CAZMYP010000109.1:0-5957 GCA_964570535.1 uncultured Herbinix sp. | reverse complement strand
ATCCTTGCGGAGCATTTTTTATATAATAGGACGAACTTTCCTATTATATAAAAAAGCTGCCCCCATGACACAAACCATCCCTTTAGGTATGGGTATGTATCATAATATTTGGACAGCTATAGCATCTCATTTTATTGTTTTCTATGTACATCCTGTAGCTCTGTTTCAAGGCGTACGATTTTTTTCTGGGTTTCATTCAATTGATTCTTTAAGTCATCTATTTCCTTTTCAGCGGAATGAAGTCTAGTTTGAGCAGCTATCAGCTCATGCTTTAAATCAAAGATTTCGTTGCTTTTTCTGTTGTTCTCATCCTCTATCTCTTTGACCTTTTCCTTGGCCTTATGATAATCATCTGCTATATTTATCTGAATTAGGATGCTCTTCAAATCTGAATCCAAGAATTTATATGCATCCTTGTTTCGAAACTCAATATGTTTGTTATTAATATATGACGCGACTCTCTGAAGATATTCCTCGCTCTCATATCCACTTAAGGTATATCTTTTGTTATTAATGATAACCTCAATATCGCTAAACTTATTCATTGAATGCGTCCTCCCATTAACATAATATAAACTATTATAACCTATGTTTTTATTTTATACAAGACGGATTGTATGGTGGTTTATCGTTCGTTTTTTAATTGCTAGGATTGTTATATTTGCTCTGTTACCTTTTGAAGTCCCAGGTGCTTATATGCCAAATCAGAAGCCACTCTGCCCCTGGCAGTTCGAAGTACAAGGCCATTTTGAACTAAGTAAGGCTCATATACCTCCTCGATGGTTCCTACATCCTCTCCTATTGTGGCAGCAATTGCTTCAACACCAACAGGTCTTCCTCCAAATCTCTCTATCATTGTACTAAGAATTTCTCTATCAATATGGTCAAGTCCAAGCTTATCCACCTCTAGTAGATCTAGGGCAAAGCCTGCTACCTCTTTAGTTATTTTGCCTTCGTATTTTACCTGAGCAAAATCTCGAACTCTTTTTAAGAGGCGATTAGCAAGACGAGGTGTTCCCCTAGAACGACGGGCTAGCTCTTTAGCTCCCTCATCATCTATCTCAACTCCAATTACCTTGGCTGAGCGAATTACAATTTGCTTGAGTTCATCTATGGTATAAAACTCAAGACGATTAACCACTCCAAATCGATCTCTAAGGGGTGGTGTAAGCATACCAGCTCTAGTGGTTGCTCCTATTAGGGTAAACCTAGGCAGATCTAAACGTATGGATTTTGCTGTTGCCCCTTTTCCAATAATAATATCTATTACGAAATCCTCCATAGCAGGATATAATAATTCCTCCACCTGACGATTAAGTCTATGAATTTCGTCCACAAATAAGACATCCCCTTCTTGGAGATTATTAAGGATTGCCGCCATTTCTCCCGGCTTTTCTATAACTGGTCCTGAGGTGATTTTGATATTAACCCCCATCTCATTTGCTATAATTCCTGCCAAGGTTGTCTTTCCCAGACCAGGAGGTCCAAAAAGCAAGACATGATCAAGGGATTCATTTCTTTGTTTTGCTGCTTCTATGTATACCTTGAGATTATCCTTTACCTTTGCCTGTCCAATATAATCCTTTAACATTTGAGGCCGCAGATTACTCTCAAGCTTTTTGTCTTCTTCCATTAGTTCAGTTGATATCATTCGCTTAGCCATGTACATCTCCTTACATTTTCTTCAAGCAGAGCTTTAATATATTCTCTGTTGTCATGTCTTCTGTAATATCTATCTGTGTAACTATCTTAAAGGCATCTGTAGATGAATATCCTAGTGCATTTAGGGCCTGCACTGCTTCCTCACGTTTACCATAGATACTCTCTGTATCAAGCTTGCCTGCTTGATTCTGAAGCTTCTGCTCAAAGACTGTATCCAGCTTGAACTTATCCTTAAGTTCAAGAATAATTTTACTTGCTGTTTTAGGACCTATTCCTGGTGCCTTAGATATGGTCTTTGTATCCTCTGCCAGCACTGCAAACCTGATTTCATCAGCGCTTATACCAGATAGGATTCCTATGGCTCCCTTGGGGCCGATTCCATTTACCGTAATTAGCATCTTAAACATCTCTAGGTCATCCTTAGTTAGAAATCCATATAGGCAGAGAATATCCTCCCTAACATGAAGATATGTATATAGCTTTATAGTGCTGTTTCTTGGCGGCAGCTCTAATATGGTTGATGATGGCAAATTAATCTCATAGCCTATATTTCCTGCCTCAAGAATAACATAATTCTCTTTAATATCTGCCAGCTCACCTTTTACAAATCCTATCATTCCATTGCCTCATACTTTCTATTTGAATATTTCTATTTATATACTTCATAATTTACCTTCAAATATAGTTATCTAATATACCTTTTCTATAACAAGCTCTAGCTTTAGTCATATTCCTTATCCTCGTCAATCTGTTCAAAGTATCCTCTATTAATATTTAGTCTACCCTCCTTCAAGTAATTAAGTACTTGATAAGCTGTTATCCCCAGGGCCTCAGAAACCTGCAAGGCATTGCTATTAGGATATTCCTTTAGATAAACCTCAATCATATCAAAATAATCCTCATCCTTTGGCTTACATTCATTACAGGTAAATGAACTTGTCCTAGATTTAAACTGCTTAAGACAGTGCTTACATATATTTGTATACATAATAAGCCCCTTTCTGGTATGCCAAATAGTCTTTACATTAAAGTAGAAAATACATTTAAGATCTTCTCATATATTTTTATAAATAAGGGACGTTTTCCCCACTCCTCAAGAGTTATCTCATGGCTTTCATCCATGGTTTTTAATAAATCTTCCTTAATAATGTTAATAACCTTAGCATTACATATCCACACACCACATTCATATTGCAGATGAAAGCTGCGATAATCCATATTCATAGTTCCTACAATTGCTGAATCCTCATTTAACATAGTTTTCGCATGGATAAAGCCAGGGGTATACTCAAATATCCTTACTCCAGCCTCAAGTAAGCTTCCGTAATGGTAGTTGGTAAGTATCTTAACGTTTTTCTTGTCAGGAATATATGGGGTTATAATTCGTACATCCACTCCCCCGGCAGCAGCTGTAGCCAAAGCATCACGCATATCATCTTCAATTATAAGATACGGTGTTGTAATGTACAATACCCTCTTGGCATAATATATCATCTGCTTATAGAAATCCTCTATAGGATTCCTTGGATTGTTGGCTGGACCGTCAGAAAGCACCTGGCAAAATACATTGCTTTCAGGAAAGCTTCTTGTAGGTCTATACTCCTCATAATCCACCTGCTTTGTTGGATCCGAAGCCTCCCACATCTGTAAAAATGTAACTGTTAGGCCCCATACAGCTTCTCCCGTAAGCTTTATGGCATTATCTTTCCAAACACCAAATCGAGGTACTAGGTTAACATATTCATCTGCCAGATTCATCCCACCTGTAAATCCAATATTACCATCAACTACAATTATTTTTTGATGGGTTCGGTAATTCATATAAAGCTTGTAGGTGTATTTATGTATAGGATTAAATACACGGATTTCAAATCCCTCTTTCTCAAGTTCGCTCCTAAAGAATCTGGGAGTTCTAAGCATTGCACCAAAATCATCATAAAGAAAAAGGACCTTAACCCCTTCCTTAATCTTATTTAATAAGGATAGGTGCATTCTATCCCATAGGGCACCCTCGCCTATAATAAAGAAGTTTACCAGAATAAAATCTCTTGCATTCTCTATCTCTAAAAATATGGCTTCGAAGGCTTCCTCTGCCATAGGATAATATTCAACCTGATTATTCTTATATAGGGGAAAGTGATAGGTCTGAAGGTAGGTAGCCATCCTAAACATATCTGGATAGTGTTCTTCAAATTCCTCTACTACCTCAGGACTCTCCTTCAAATATTCATAACCCCTTAACAGCTTATCTAGTACTATCTTATCTATCTTCCTGCCTCTGTTATTGCCCCATAGCATAAACATAATGTGACCTGTTATGGGAAATGCAGCGATAATACATATCCAGCTGATTTTGTATGAAACATTCCTATTGTCATTTACCAAACCTATAATAATTATAATACTAAGCACCTGTATAAAAGTATAGATATATACTGTGTATCCTCTGAGCTTATATGAAAAATATATAATTAACCCAAACTGAATCAATACAAGGATACCTACTATTGCACCTCGAAAGACTCCACTTAGATACTTTTTTATAGTTCCACTAACTCCGTCTTTGTGTTCCCTACCCAATCCCAGCACCTCACACTTCATAGGTTTTAGCTTATCTCTAATTCAAATAACCTTTTCTATATTCTATCATAATATTTATAAATTTGCATTGTCTTAACTTATTTCACTATGCTAGAATAAAATATACATATAATATTTTTTAGAAAGGAAACCTCCTATGATAACCAGGCAATTTCCCCTTGATCTACTTTTAGAATATCCCTTAAATAAAGAATTTAGAACAGATAAAATAGTGTTCTTTGATATAGAAACCACAGGCTTTTCTGCTCAATCCTCATATCTGTATCTAATTGGCTGTGTTTATACAGAGGGTTCCTCCTTACATATGGTGCAGTGGTTTTCTGAAAACATCAAGGAGGAAGCCATTCTAATCAGTAACTTCTTCAACTTTATTAAGGACTATGACCTTCTGATACATTATAATGGTTCTGGCTTTGATATACCCTATATTACAAAAAAGTGTGAGATGCTAGAGCTTAGCTTTTCCTTTGATGATATTCAAAGTCTTGACATATATAAGCAAATAACTCCTATTAAGAAAATATTTAAACTATTTAATTATAAGCAAAAGACTATTGAAGCATTTCTTAAGGTTAAGAGAGATGACATCTTTAGTGGAGGAGATTTGATAGAGGTTTATCAAAGCTATCTTGGTCAAAAACATATTGAGAATTTAAAAGCCTCCAGAAATTTATTAACTAGCGCTAAAGACTTAGAATCAAGTAAGCTACTTCACCTGCTTCTACTCCATAATGAAGATGATATCAAAGGCTTGGTTAGCATAAGTCCTATTCTTTATTATTCTGATTTATTAAAGAAGCCTTTTACTATTCTTCAGGCCAGCGTAAATGAGGGACAGCTAATAATCCATTTAGAATACGACTTTAGTCTTCCTGTACAGGTTAGCTTTGGAAATGATTCTATAACAGTAAGAGCCTTTGGAAGCTCTACTTCAATTACTATAAATATATTTGAGGGCGAGCTTAAACATTTCTATGATAATTATAAGGATTATTATTATCTCCCACAAGAGGATAGGGCTATCCATAAAAGCTTAGGTATATTCGTAGACAAAGAATTTCGAAAAAACGCCAAGGTATCCAACTGTTATACCAAAAAGCATGGTCTTTTCGTTCCTCAGTACCAAAATATTGCTTCACCTAGTTTTAAGAAAGAATATAATGATAAGCTATCCTATGGAGAAATCCATACTGATTTTCTCCTTAAGGAGGATAATTTAACTGCTTATATCTATCACATCCTAAATTATCTTGCCACTTTAAAATAAACTATAAGAGAGAGGACGAACTTTCCTATTCAATAAAAAAAAAGACGTCCCAAATAACTTCGGGAAGTCTTTATTTACTAGTATTACTCAGTAGGTAGTATCTCTTTCTTGTTATATGAACCACAAGCCTTACATACTCTATGAGGAATCATAAGTTCTCCGCATTTACTGCATTTAACCAGGTTGGGAGCCTTCATCTTCCAATTAGCCCTACGGCTGTCTCTTCTGGCTTTTGATGATTTGTTCTTTGGACAGATAGACATAGTCACACCTCCTTAAAATTGTTAAATATATCTTGGATTGCTGACATTCGGGGATCTAACACTGTGTTATCACAGTCACAGGAGCCCTCATTGAGATTTGTGCCGCAATGCATGCATATTCCCTTACATTCATCACTGCATAAGAGGCTCATCGGTAAACCGAT
>CAZMYP010000108.1:0-6117 GCA_964570535.1 uncultured Herbinix sp. | reverse complement strand
TATAAGAGCATTGGTATACGATGGCAGCCTAGTGTCGTATTTAGTCTGATAACTATGGTTAGTTTACAGACTTTAAAAAAAGTTGTATAATATTATTAAAGAGAAGGGAGGTCAGGATATGATTGGACAGGTTTCTTTACAATACGGACTTACGGGTAATTACATGAACCAGCACGCAAATGCTGTTACCCCACCTAAAGCCGTAGGCAAAGTTGAAAATGTAACCTTTGCTGATGGGCAAAATCCTTCTGTGTCCAAGACCAGGCCTTCAGAATGTCAAGCATGTAATGAAAGAAGATATGTAGACTCCTCAAACGACTCAAATGTCTCCTTTAAAACTCCAACACATGTCTCTCCTGAAGCTTCCCATGCAATGGTATCTGCCCATGAGCAAGAGCATGTGACCAATGCATATAGCAAGGCAAGCACAGGGGGTGGCAGGGTCGTGTATGCCTCTGTAAGCCTTAAAATGTCTGTATGTCCTGAATGTCATACTCCCTATGTTGCAGGGGGTGTCACCAGATCCCAAATAAAATATAACACCTCTAATCCCTATGAGAATAGTAGAAAATCCCTGGAGGGAAGCGTCTTAAAAGGGATGAGGGTAAATCGTTCAATATAAAAACACTTTAAAATTGCCGCCTCTGATATAATCAGCTGCGGCATAATTATTTATATTATAGGCTCGTTCGTCCTATAATATAAATAATGCTAAGCAAGGATGCGCACTCACTCGTTATGTATTTAGCCAGCAAGCTGGCCGCGCTCGGCTCGAGGGTTTCGCAAGCGAAACCTTTTCTTACAATAAAATCCTTTACATTTGAGATGATAAGAACTTCTCATGAACTGCATTCATAGCCTTATCCACATGAATATCGTCAATTAATACTGTAACTCTTATTTCTGAAGTAGAAATCATTTTAATATTAACTCCTACATCATATAGAGCTTCAAACATTTTTGCAGCAACACCTGCATTAGTCATCATGCCAGCTCCAACTATGGAAACCTTAGCTACGCCTCTCTCTACATCTACCTGATGACATTTTAGACTGGTCTGACGATGACGCTCTATTGTTGCTACTGCTTCCTCTAGGTCATCTTCTTTTACTGTAAAACTAATATCCTTGGTTCCATCTCTACCAATAGATTGTAAGATAATATCCACATTAATATTATGTCTTGCCAAATGATTAAATAATTTAAAGGCAACACCAGGTTGATCCTCTAAGCCAATTACTGCTATACGGGCTGTATTCTTATCGGCTGCCACTCCGCTAACTAACATTTTCTCCATATTAACTACCTCCTTAACAACTGTTCCTTCTGTTTTATTTATGCTGGAACGGACCACCAACTGTACACCATATTTTTTTGCCATTTCTACAGAGCGATTATGTAATACCCCCGCTCCAAGGGATGAAAGCTCAAGCATTTCATCATATGTGATTTCATCTAGCTTTCTAGCTGTCTTTACAGTTCTTGGGTCCGCGGTGTATACTCCGTCAACATCTGTATATATCTCACACATATCAGCGTGAAGAGATGAGGCCAATGCAACCGCAGTCGTATCAGACCCTCCCCTGCCAAGGGTTGTATAATCATCAAATTTATTAACCCCCTGAAATCCTGTTATTATAACTACCCGCTTGCTTTGCAATTCATTTTTAATTCGTTCTGTATCTATTCTCTTAAGTCTTGCATTGCTATATACGGAAGTAGTATGCATGGCAACCTGATATGCATTTAATGAAACCGCTGGCACACCCAAAGAGTCCAATGCCATTGCCATCAAGGCAACAGAAGTCTGCTCTCCTGTTGTCAAAAGCATATCCATTTCCCTTTTGGAAGCAGTAGGATTAATGTCCTTTGCCATCTTTAATAAGATGTCTGTTTGCTTTCCCATGGCTGATAATACAACCACAATTTTGTTACCCTCTTTATAGTCTTCTACAATCCGTCTGGCAACATTAAAAACTCTCTCTTTATCGGCGATCGATGTCCCACCAAATTTCTTTACTATTAGCATAGCTGCCTCCTAACTTTAAGTTATCATTTATTATCTATTATGTCTGGAACAAGCTATCAATTATGGTATGCCCTTCCAAAATGACAAGACCACTTTTTTTTGCTTCAATTTCATTATATTGATAGCTGTTTTCTTTGTCTACTTTATTGTCATAAAGCAAATAAGGAACCGGATCATCAGTATGTGTACGACAATGTATTGGTGTAGGGTGATCAGGCATTATAAGCATCCTATAATGTTCTCCAGATTTATCCATTCCCTCAATGATCGGCTTAATAACTCGTTGATCTAGATACTCTATTGCTTTTATTTTATTGGTAATGCTTCCTTGATGACCCATTTCATCAGGAGCCTCAATATGAATATAGGCGAAGTCATAATTCTCTTCAAGGAGTACCCTAAGTGCAGCCTCTGCCTTACCCTCATAATTAGTATGAAGTGTTCCATTAGCTCCAGTAACCTCTACAACCTTCATTCCAGCTCCTACTGCTATACCCTTTAATAAGTCAACAGCTGAAATCATTGCTCCCTTTTTATGATTTTTCTCTTCAAAAGATGATAGTGCCGGCTTTGTTCCTGCTCCCCAAAACCATATGGAGTTTGCCTTATTTAATCCCTTTTTACTACGCTCTAGATTTAATG
Organism: uncultured Herbinix sp.; assembly: GCA_964570535.1. GTDB lineage: Bacteria > Bacillota > Clostridia > Lachnospirales > Lachnospiraceae > Mobilitalea. Next base: position 3,446 of record CAZMYP010000108.1, on the reverse strand, counting down.
GATGATTATTAATAATATCATAGCTTTTTATCATCATTTGTCTAAGGGCAGGCTCCTTAGGAAGATACTCACCTATGGTTTTGCCTAGAATATCATGGGGCTGGGCCAGGTAGGTAACCTCTCCATGTTCCCAAATAGTCAGATGACGATAGCTGGTGCCTACATAATACTTATAAACCTCATTGTCAAATTCCTTCTTTATGGCCTCCATCAAAATAGCAGCGTCCTCAGTTGAAATTTCACCCGAGCTATGATCAATAATGGTTTTATCCTGATAGGCTCCCCCCTCTGAAAGGGTTACCAAATTACACCTAATAGCAATGTCAGTATCCTTCATATCAACCCCAATGCTCAATGCTTCTAAGGGCGATCTCCCCGAATAATATATACTGGGATCATATCCAAGTACCGAAAGATTAGCTGTATCGCTTCCAGGCTTCATTCCCTTAGGTATAGTATTAACAATTCCCACTTGAGATTTTTTTGCTAATGCATCTATGGATGGTGTATCTGCTACCATCAGTGGTGTTTTATTGCCCAACTCTGATATAGGCTCATCTGACATCCCATCCCCAAGCACGATTATGTATTTCATGTCTTTTTGTCCCTTCCTATTACTCAAATCTAATTCTTATGCTTCCTAAGAATCCTGCTAAATTATTTGTCTTTTCCTTTATTTCCTTTTCAGATATCATTGGAGTGATAAAGGCCAATTCACCATCAACCACTTCAGGAACTACTTCTATATCCCCGAACAATTCCTTGATGCCAAGAAGAGTATTTTGATCCTTTTTGGTACGTATAAAGAATCTATGCTTTACTTTGTCGATCTTAACCAATTCAAGCTTTTTGCTACTCCAAATGGTCCATATATTTTTATTAAGATGCTTTGCTATATCTACCACGTCAGCTACAACAGCACTGGCTGTAGGAAGCTTTCCTGCTCCACTTCCATAAAACATAACATCTCCAATAACATTTCCACGAATAAATATTCCATTAAATACCCCATTTACACTATATAAGGGATGATTAGCCTTAATCATCATTGGAGCAACCATTGCATAAACATTTTCATCCTCTTCCCTGATGCTAGATGCAAATAATTTAATTCTTGCACCAAGTGCCTTTGCATATTTAAAATCTATATCGGTAATATTGGTAATACCCTCTGTATAAATGTCCTCAAAATCCACTTGCATACCATAGGCTAATGAGGAAAGAATAGCTATCTTTCTACAGGCATCATGTCCATCAACATCTGCAGATGGATTTCTCTCTGCATAGCCTAAGTCCTGTGCCTCCTTTAAGGCTGTTTCAAAATCAAAGCCTTCCTCACTCATCTTTGTGAGAATATAGTTAGTTGTACCATTTAATATGCCTGTAATCTCAACAATTTCATCTGCAGTCAGGGATTGGTTAAGAGGGCGGATAATTGGTATTCCACCACCAACACTTGCCTCAAAAAGGAAGTTGAGCTTATTTTCCTTAGCCAAATCAATAAGCTCAGCCCCATGTTTTGCAACCAATTCCTTGTTAGATGTAACAACGCTTTTTCCCTTTTGAAGCGCCTGCTTAACAAAGGAATAGGCAGGTTTAATTCCTCCCATTACCTCAACCACTATTTTTACTTCTGGATCATCTAATATAGTGTTAATATCATTTACCAAAACATTCATTATTGGATCACCGGGAAACTCCCTTATATCCAATACATATTTTATATTAATTTGGTCTCCAGCTCTTTTGCTTATGCTATCTCCATTAGTTCCTAAGACCTCTACAACACCAGATCCTATTGTTCCATATCCTAAAACCGCAATATTGATCATGATAACCCTCCATTTTATCTATATGTTTTATTCTCTCGCCAATGTCTTCACATAATGAATACCTTCAAGCCCTTCAATAGTCTCCAGCATTACAGAAACACTTTCAGACTGTGGCAATATCTCAATACTTAAGGTCAGCAAAGCAATTTTGTTGACTGGTATGGTCTGATGGATAGTCAAAATATTGGCATTTGACTTGGCTACATTATTAAGTACCTTGGACAGTAAACCAGGCGTGTCATCCATCTGAATCAAAAAGGTTATGGTCTTTCCTCTTGTATGTTCATAAAAAGGAAATATATCATCACGATATTTATAAAAGGAACTTCTGCTGATTTGCACTTCATCAGTAGCTTCCTGTACCGTCATTACTCTTTCCGAATCGAGAAGTCTCTTGGCTTCTACTACCTTTAGAAGTACTTCTGGCAGTGCCTTTTTCTTCACAATAAAATATTGTTCTTCCCTCACCTTTACATACCTCCTAGAGCTCATTTCTATTCATATGTATGCATCACGAAAACAATTGTCTTTCTAAGAAAGAAATTTTATCATATATTTATCAATAATGCAATACCCAGTTCACTTTTGTAACTTTTGCTTTATTTATTTAAATAAAAATCAAAATCCTTGTATAATAGGACGAACTTTCCTATTATATGAAAAAAGAGCCGGTGCTCTTCTATACTGGATCAATAAATCCCTTCCAGCATCGTTTGCTTCAACCAGCTCACATTGTTTATAGTATTAATACCCATCCTACTTATAGGATTTTTGATAAAAACTCCTTCAGTCTTGGATGCTTAGGATTGTCAAAAAACTCATCAGGAGCGCTTTGCTCTACGATTTTTCCCTCGTCCATAAAAAGCACCCTTGTAGCCACCTTCTTTGCAAATCTCATCTCATGGGTTACAACTACCATAGTCATACCCTCATCTGCCAGGTTTGCCATAAGATCTAGAACCTCTCCTACCATTTCGGGATCTAGAGCAGATGTTGGCTCATCAAATAGCATTACCTCTGGGTTCATTGCCAGAGCTCGAATAATTGCAATACGTTGCTTCTGACCACCAGACAGCTTATTAGGATAAGAATCAGCCTTTTCTGTCAGCCCTATTCGCTTTAATAAGTCCATGGCCTTAGAATTCGCTTCTTCCTTATTCATTATTCCAAGCATAACAGGTGCTAATGTTATATTTTCAAGAACAGTTAGATGGGGAAAGAGATTAAACTGCTGAAATACCATACCCATTTTTTCTCTTAACTTATTTATATTTTTAGAATACATATTATTCACAATAGATTAATATAAAGATTGAAACTCAATATATATAACTCTATCTATTGTTAATATAAATTAATTGATAAAATAATGTATATAAAAATTTTTAATATTGAATATTATTTTCCTATAGTTTTGATATTTTCTATATTATTCAAAATATACACAAATGATTAGCGTTGTAATATCCGTATTTTTACCCTAATAATATTTATATATCTTATACAATATTAACAAATGATAACTTGGTAAACTATTGGCTCATGATTACAAATCAAGATAATTGGCATATTATTAAAAAATATGGAATATATGCTATAAATTCTAGTAAAATA
>CAZMYP010000107.1:221-6486 GCA_964570535.1 uncultured Herbinix sp. | reverse complement strand
AGAAGTATTCACCACAGGAAATCTCAGCGATGATTCTGCAGAAAATGAAAGCAGACGCAGAGAGTTATCTTGGTGAAAAGGTGTCAGAAGCAGTTATTACAGTTCCCGCATATTTTAATGATGCACAGCGTCAGGCAACCAAGGATGCAGGTAAGATTGCTGGTCTTGAGGTAAAAAGAATAATTAACGAGCCTACAGCAGCTGCACTTGCATATGGTCTTGACAATGAGCATGAACAAAAAATCATGGTATATGATCTGGGTGGCGGCACATTTGACGTATCTGTTATTGAAATTGGTGATGGAGTTATTGAAGTACTAGCTACGTCAGGTGATAACAGACTCGGTGGTGATGACTTTGATGAAAGAGTTACCAGATACATGGTTGATGATTTCAAAAAGAACGAGGGTGTTGATTTATCTACAGATAAGATGGCAATGCAGAGATTGAGAGAAGCTGCTGAGAAGGCAAAGATTGAACTTTCATCTGCAACTACTACTAACATTAACCTACCATTTATAACAGCAACATCTGACGGACCTAAGCACTTTGATATGAATCTATCTCGTGCAAAGTTTGATGAATTGACTACTGATCTAGTAGAAAGAACTGTTGCTCCAGTACAGAATGCTTTAAGAGATGCAGGTATTGCTGCTTCTGAGCTTAAGAAGGTATTACTGGTTGGCGGATCTACACGTATTCCTGCAGTTCAGGACAGAGTTAAGCAGCTGACAGGACAGGAGCCCTCAAAGAGCTTGAATCCTGATGAATGTGTTGCTCTTGGTGCTTCAATTCAAGGTGGTAAGCTAGCTGGTGACGCTGGTGCAGGAGACATTCTTTTGCTTGACGTTACACCCCTATCCTTATCTATCGAAACTCTTGGTGGAGTAGCTACTAAGTTAATTGAGAGAAATACAACTATTCCTACAAAGAAAAGTCAGGTATTCTCTACTGCTGCTGATAATCAGACAGCTGTTGATATACATGTTGTTCAGGGTGAAAGACAGTTTGCCAAGGACAACAAGACCTTAGGCCAATTCCGTCTAGATGGAATTCCACCAGCAAGAAGAGGAGTTCCTCAGGTTGAAGTTACATTTGATATAGATGCAAATGGAATTGTTAATGTATCAGCTAAGGATCTAGGAACTGGTAGGGAGCAGCATATTACTATTACAGTAAGCTCCAATCTTTCAGATGATGATATTGATCGTGCTATAAAGGAAGCTGCAGAATTTGAGGCACAGGACAAGAAACGTAAGGAAGCCATCGACGTAAGAAATGATGCGGATTCAATGGTATTCCAGACAGAAAAGGCCTTAGAAGAGGCTGGAGATAAAATTGATGCAGCTGATAAGGAAACAGTAGAGTCTGACCTTGCTCACCTGAAGGGACTTCTTGAAAAGACTAATCCTGAGATTATGAGCGAAGGTGAAGTAGAGGATATCAAGTCTGCTAAGGAAAAGCTAATGACAGATGCTCAGGCATTATTCTCAAAGCTTTATGAGCAAAGCAATGGAGCAGGAGCTGGCCCTGATATGTCAGGTGCAGAGGGTTCTGATAATACTCAATCCTATAATAATAATGATGATGTAGTTGATGGTGATTATAAAGAAGTATAGTTTCTAAGATTATATACAACGTTTTGACAGGTAGTCAGATTATGGCTGCCTGTCAATAATGATATATTAGTAAGTAAGTTTATTAATTTATAAAAAAACAGATTAGAAGCTCGAAAATCTACGATTTTCTCGCTCTGTTTTTATGCGAAAGGTGAAGGATAAGATGGCAGATAAAAGAGATTATTACGAGATTCTAGGTGTCGGTAGGACAGCGACAGATGATGAACTAAAGAAAGCATATAGAAAACTGGCGAAACAGTACCATCCTGATACCAACCCTGGAGATACATCTGCAGAAGCAATGTTTAAGGAAGCATCTGAAGCCTATGCCATACTAAGTGATCAGGACAAAAGACGACAATACGACCAGTTTGGCCATGCTGCATTTGAAGGTGGAGCCGGTGGAGCAGGTGGTTTTGATTTTTCTAATTTTGACATGGGAGATATCTTTGGAGATTTCTTCGGAGATATTTTTGGAGGCAGGTCTAGAAGAGCTAATAATGGACCGATGCAGGGAGCAAATCTTAGAACCTCTGTTAGAATAACTTTTGAGGAAGCTGTATTTGGAGTTGAGAAGGAATTAGATTTAAATCTAAAGGATGAATGTGATACTTGTCATGGTAGCGGCGCAAAACACGGAACGACTCCTGAAACATGTCATAAATGTGGAGGAAAGGGTCAGGTTCTTTATACCCAGCAGTCACTATTTGGCATGGTGCAGAGCAGACAAACCTGTCCAGATTGTAGAGGAGCAGGAAAAATCATTAAGGAAAAATGTTCTGATTGTTCTGGAAGTGGATATCATACCAATAGGAAAAAGTTCATGGTAAGTATTCCTGCCGGTATAGATAATGGTCAGAGTGTAAGAATTCGCGGAAAGGGTGAACCAGGTACTAATGGCGGCCCTAGAGGTGATTTACTTGTTGATGTTGATGTAAACAGGCATCCTATATTTCAAAGGAACGGCTTTGATATCTATTCTACGGCTCCAGTATCTTATGCTACTGCAGTTCTAGGTGGTGATTTAAGAATAAGTACTGTAGACGGAGATGTTATATACACAGTTAAGGCCGGAACTCAGACAGATACAAAGGTTCGCTTAAGAGAAAAAGGAGTACCTACCCTACGAAATAAGAATGTCAGAGGGGATCATTATGTAACCTTGGTGGTACAGGTACCTACAAGCCTTAATTCCGAGCAGAAAGACTTATTAAAAAAGTTTGATGAATCCATGATAGGAAAAAATCAAGCTTCAGATAATGAGCAAGAGAATGGCAAGAGTAAAAGAAAGTTCTGGAAATAGGAAACGGTGCTAGGCACCTAACCTGTTGGCACCGTATAGAAGAGGATAACTAATATGAAATGGATTAAACTCACCTTAGATACTAGAACAGAGGCTGTTGATATAATTAGCAGCATGCTGTCTGATCTAGGTATTGAAGGAATTGAAATTGAAGATAATGTAGAGCTTACGGAGCAGGAAAAAGAGCAGATGTTTGTAGATATCCTACCCATTATAGGAACAGATGACAAAACAGCTAAGGTAAGCTTTTATGTTGAGACCACTGAAAACATCCAGTCCCTACTAATAGATGTTAAGGAAGGCTTGAAGGAAATTTCAGAATATGTACCTGTAGGTAGTGGAAAAATTGTGATATCAGAAACAGAGGATAAGGATTGGATTAATAGTTGGAAGGAATATTTCAAACCTTTTCGTATTGATGAAAACATTGTTATCAAGCCCACTTGGGAAGAATTAATTGATAAAAGACATGATGATATAGTAATAGAAATAGATCCAGGAATTTCATTTGGCACAGGGTCTCATGAAACTACAAAGCTTTGTATTCTGGGTATTAAAAAACATATTAAGGCCAAAGACTTGGTTCTTGATGTGGGTAGTGGAAGTGGAATACTATCTATAGCAGCATATAAGCTTGGGGCAGGTCAGATATTAGGAGTTGATATTGATCCGATTGCTACAAGAGTTGCTTTAGAAAATGCTCAGGTTAATAAAATCAATTCTTTGGAATGGGATATACAGAAGGAAGATAACATTCCTAATACAGAGTTAGTCTTTGCAACAGGTAATCTGATTGCTGATCATGGAATTCGTAGCCGTATAGGTAAGGATAAGTATGATTTGGTAGTTGCTAATATTCTGGCTGATGTTATTATCCCTTTATCAGATATTATTGGAGACAATATGAAGAAGGGTGGCATATTTATCTGCTCTGGAATTATTAATACGAAAGAAATTCAAGTTAGAGAGGCCCTAGAGAAAAATCAATTCACAATCCTAGATGTTAATAGAATGGGAGACTGGGTGTCATTTGTGGTAAAATCTTAATAGTTATGTTAATAAAATAGTTGCAGGCACAAGACGAGAAAATATGTAAATTGATTTCGTCCTGTGCTTTTTTATTATTTAGATACCTTGACAGGCGAGGTATCATATGATATGTTATAGATAACAAACCAATATATAGCAAAGGAGATGAGTAATTGTCTATAACATCGGATTTAATAAGAGGGCATACAGAAACTATTATACTTGCGCAGCTATATCATGGTGATAGCTATGGATATGAAATAAACAAGACGATTCAAAAAAAGACAGACGGTGAGTATGAATTAAAGGAAGCAACTCTTTACTCTGCTTTTAGACGTTTAGAGCAGGCTGGCTATATTAATTCATATTGGGGAGATGAGAACACAGGAGCCCGAAGAAGATATTATAAGATATCAGAAGCTGGTAAATCAAAATATCATCGCTTAATTATAGAGTGGGGTAAAGCCAAGAAAATGATTGATAATTTAATTGAGGTGGAGGAAGTAGAATGATGGATGATAAGCTAAGAAGATATGTAGATGGACTATTTAAGGACGTTCAACTCACAAAAAGCATAGTGGAATTAAAGGAAGAGATGATACAAAATCTTTCCGAGAAGTATCAGGATTTGCTTTATGAAGGAAGAACCGAGGATGTGGCCTATAATACAGTAATATCAGGGATAGGAGATATAAGCAGCTTGATTAATGACATGGATATCACAAAAAAAGAGCTATCTGAAACAGGTAAGCAAAAATCGGCAGCATTAATATCTATAGCTGTAATGGCGTATATTTTTTCCTTAATACCAATTATGGTTTCGCTGCATAATAATAATTTGTTTTATGGAGTAGCAGGGTTTCTTGCTATGATAATGTTAGCAACTGGACTATTAATATATAATAACCTAACAAAACAAAAATTTTATAGGACTGAGGAAACAATGGTGGCTGAGTTTAAGGAATGGCAAACAAACAGATCAAATAGTAAGCTACTTAGAGCATCCATATCATTTGCATTATGGAGCATATTATTAGCTGTGTATTTTATAGTTAGCTTTACTACATATGCTTGGAATCTAACCTGGATTATATTTTTGATTGGAATAGCAGTTGAAGCATTAATCAATATATTATTTATAATAAAGAAATGAGGATAAAAGGTATGAATAAATTTCAGAAAGTACAAATAATATGCTGGTCTATTGTCTTTATTGTATTTATTGGATTGGCTCTATGGTTTGCTAGTAGAACAATGTCTGGAGGCACGGGAGGAAATAATGTCCTGGATATCGTTGGCTTAAGTGGCCCCTTTGAGGAAGTAGGGAGATATAATATAGATAGTAGTGATATAGATGGAATTGATATTGATTGGGTAAGTGGAAGCGTTACGATAATACCATATGAGGCAAGCGATATTACTTTAGTTGAATTTGCACAAAGAAGCTTAGAGGAAGATGAAGTTATGGAATATAAGGTTAGCGGTGCAAAGCTGAGTGTGAAGTTTAGTGCTAACAATATAAAATTATTCGATAAGATGCCATCAAAAAAAATGGAGGTATTTATTCCTTATAGACTTGCTGAAAGTATTAAAGGGCTTGATGTAAATACTGTCTCTGCATATGTGGAGATAAGTGAAATTAATTCAGAAGATTTTAGTGTTTCTACTGTTTCCGGTAATTGTGATGCCCATATAATAAAATCTAACAAAATAAATATTAGCACTACATCAGGAAATATTAGCCTTAAGAATTGTGTATCAGACAGCATTACGTCAAATACCGTGTCTGGCAGAGTGAATATATATGATGTAGACTCAGAAAGACTATCATTTAATACAACATCAGGGGATGTAACTGTAAGTGATACATTTACCACCGAAGTATCACATAGCTCAGTATCAGGTGTATTTGATTTTGATGGTGAGCTAAAAAAGCTAAATGCCAACAGTACTTCAGGAAAAATTGATCTTAAGAACAGAATTGTACCCGAAGAAATAGATATCGATACAGTATCTGGAAGGATTAATGTAGCGATGCCAAAAGCAGATGATATAAAAGTTTCCCATAATACTATATCAGGGAAATTTAACTGTGATTTTCCAGTATCAATGAACAAATCAGGCAGTAGCTATAGCTTCTCTACAGGAAGCGGAGATATAGACATAGAAGAGTTGAAGTAGAGTTCACCAAACAAGTGTTTGAAAAGGTTACCATACTATGGTATACTATTTTTATCAATTATTTAGGAGATAACGATGCACCGGTTTTATGTAAATGAAGATCAAATTATCAATAATAATATTATTGTGACTG
>CAZMYP010000107.1:0-211 GCA_964570535.1 uncultured Herbinix sp. | reverse complement strand
AGAATGAGACCTGGTGATGATATAATAATTTGTAACGGACAAGGAAAAGATTGTTATTGTATAATTAATAAGGTTACAGATACAACAGTTGAAGCTGATGTAAAGTCTATAGAGGATACAGACACAGAGCTTCCTGTTAAGATTACTCTCTTCCAGGGACTTCCTAAGAGCGATAAGATGGAGCTGATTATACAAAAGGCTGTGGAGCTTG
>CAZMYP010000106.1:0-6780 GCA_964570535.1 uncultured Herbinix sp. | reverse complement strand
GCTAAAATCAAAATTCCAATCAAATAAACGGTTGATTTTTCAGCAGCTTCGTTGAGAAAAGAGTACTCTCGATTAACTAATAAAAGTAAACAGCAAGCAAAAAAGAGCGAGTGTTTGTGGTGTGGTAAGAAAATAACACGATTTTGTAACTCACACTCTGTACCTCAGTGCGTATTAAAAAATATAGATATTGACGGAGTAAAAATTTTATAGTGGTAAATAATATAATAGAGTAGTGAAAATGGTTTGAGTAAAGATACACACAGGTCTATATAGTGTGTATCTTTACTCAAATTTAGAGTTGACTATTAGTGGCATAAATGTTATTATTTAAGTAAAATTACACACAAGGATGCATTCGTGTGTATAAATACTCAAATGGAGTTGATGGATTATGATATTAACATATAAACAATGTATTGAAAGATATGGCAGTGATTACATGTTAAAAAAGGAGATTGCAGAAGGAAGGGTTTTTCAAAAGGAAAAGGGAATTTACTCTTTAAGTAATGCATGTTCAGAGTTAGAAATTATAAGTGTAAAATATCCAAGGGCCATATATACAGGAGAAAGTGCATTCTATTATCATTCATTATCAGATGTTATACCAGACTATTATCATTTAGCAACGATTAGGTCGGATTCTAGAATTAAGGATCCAAGAGTAAGACAAACCTATTTAAAAGAAGATATTTTTGAAATGGGCAAGATTATCATGCAGTATCATAATACAGAGATTAACATTTATAGTTTAGAGCGAATGTTGATAGAGCTTATGAGATTTAGAAGCAAAATGCCTTTAGACTATTATAAAGAAATTATCTCTAATTATAGAAATAAGGTTGAAAGGATGGATATTGCAAAGGTCGAGGAATACGCAGATAAGTTTAAGAATGCAGATAAGCTTATGGATATGATACAGATGGAGGTATTGTGATGAACCTAATGAATGAAGTGGAGAAAATCAAAAAAGATGGATATAGTGAAGCTAATGCAGAGGCAAGGCTGTGTCAGGATATTATTATAAATGCTATTTCACGAAGTAGCTTAAATAGGAATATTACGATTAAGGGAGGCGTTGTGATGCGTAGTCTGTCAGGCAATGCAAGACGAGCAACGCAAGATTTAGATTTGGACTTTATCAAATACTCCATCTCAGAGTATTCTATTAAAATATTCGTAGAGAAATTAAACTGTTTGGACGGAATACATGTAAGATGTGTTGCACCGATAGAAGAATTGAAGCATCAAGATTACAAAGGAAAAAGAATTCAGATTGAGGTATCTGATGACGAAGGAAATCTGTTGACATCTAAAATGGATATAGGTGTGCATAAGGATTTGGATATTGAGCAGGAAGAGTATTGCTTTGACGTCTGTTTTCAGGAAGACTCAGCCAGTGTTCTTATTAATTCAAGAGCGCAGATGATAACTGAAAAGTTAAAATCCATGATGAGATTCGGAACTCGTTCTACCAGATACAAGGATATATTTGATATATGTTATCTTTCAGAACAGGTAGATATGGAAAAACTACGACAGTGCATGCAGGTCTACATATTTAATGATACAACAATTAGTGTCTCAAATGTAGATGAATTAAGGAAAAGAGCAAAAAGGATATTTACAAATAGTACATATATTAAGAATGTAGAGCGTTCAAGAAAAAATTGGCTTGATTTGTCAGTGAAGGAAGTCTTAAAAAAGGATTTGGAGTTTATTTATAGAATCTGAACAAGAAGCAACAAACAGATGCAGATTAGCATTTACGACCAACTTACGACTGATTTACGACCATTTATAAAGAAGTGTAAAGAATAGTGAATTGGACGAAAAACAGAACATGCAATAAATAAGGAAATAAAGACATATAAACGGGTTTGAAATATCGGGAATGATTTCCCGACGATGAAGACGTTGGAGAAGTAAAACAGATAAAATTAGGGTGTTTTGAGGTTGATATGCAAATTTACGACTGATTTACCACCAAAGAAAAGGAACACGTTCAGTATAGAACCTCGATTATAAGAGGTTCTAATTTTTTATTATAAATCAACTGAAGACGACGACAAGATAGATATTTAAACCAGCATATTGAAAGAACTTGTAGCTACGATTGAGACAACTATTGGTTATCTGGTGGTTGGGAAGCTTGTGGTGAATTCTAAAATGGTAGAACATTTGATTCAAGATGAGCCACAAAATTTATTTTTTATTAATTGACAAAATAGAATTACGTGATACACTATATATGATACGAATTAAGATGAATATAAAAAAACGTATCATTTATAATTGAACAGGAGGTTTTATATGGCAGAAGATAAGCTCGGACATCTATTGAGGTTGCCAATAGATTCCATACGAGAAAGTATTTATAGTATCATTTCACAAGAACACGCCAAAGAAATAAAAACGAAAGATAGTGACTCAGTATACAGCATAAGTTGTATACTGAGGTGGTAATAATAAATGGAAAACAAACAAATCATAGAGAAAGAAGAAAGAAGTAGGTGATTATATGGAAAATCTAAATCTTGCTTACTGTAATGAATGCGAAGACCTAGTAGAATACGATATTTTTGAAGAGATAGTTACAGAACAATACAAAGGAGAAGAAGTACAATTCAAATTCAAAATTGGAAAATGTAAATGCTGTGGTTACGAGGTAGCAACTGGTATTGATTATAATTCTAGAAAATCAGAGGAGAAAATAAAAGCGTATAAAAAACTAAAAGGAATTATTAGTCTTGATGAGACATCAGAAATATTAGAAAAATATGACATTGGTAAAGAAGCATTAGCGAATATTGCAGGTTTTGGTAAAGTTACAATAAAAAGGTATTATGATGGATTTATACCATCAAAAGAATATTCTAATATTTTAAGGAAAATATTAGAGGATGAATCATATTTTATTGAAGCTGTCGAAAAAAATAAGGATAAATTAAAGGACGTCACATATAATAAAATAATTTCTAGATACGAAAGATTAATAGAAATTTGTAATTCTAAAATTGATCAAATAGCTAATTATATAATTACAAATTTAGGTGAGGTTACGCCGTTGGCATTAGAAAAATTATTGTCTTTTTCTAATGGGGTCAATTATGCATTGAACGGAAACCAACTGATATATGATGAAAGTCAGGCATGGGCACATGGACCAGTATATCCATATATGTATAATAAATATAAAAAGTATGGTTATAATCCTATTGATAATGGTATATATAGCAATCATGGATGTATGTTGTCAAAACTTTCAAATGATGAGATTAGGGCAATCGATATGGTAATAAATACATTTGGACTATATTCACCTAAAATTTTAGAAATGATAAGCCATTTTCAAACTCCTTGGAAGGAAAAAAGAGTAGGGTATAAGGAGGAAGGAGTAGGTAAAGAAGTGATAGATGAAAATTCTGTTAAAAGATTTTATGTAGAGAATAAGCTAAATTCAGAAGAAATAATAATGGATTATATTTTGGGGTGTATAAAACAACAAGCAATTTCATAATTTTATATAATTGTTATAATTGAAGATAATCATTTTTTATGCAATTTTTCACATTAGGGCACTTACAGGAGAAATATCATATACTTCCTGTCGATGAAGACGTTGGATAAATAAAGCCAGGGAAATCAGGGGTTTCAAAGGTGAATGGATTCAATAGAATAAACATTACGCTGTAAGAATAAAAGCTCCATCGAGCAGATGGAGCTTTTACTATCTCGTATTTTACTATGAAAAAGTGTAGTATTTACAATATTATTCTGTCAAAATAAGAATGATGCTATTATTGTCTTTGTGCGGTATTACCTTATATTGTGTTATATGATTGCTGTGGGTTATAAAAAATGGTACACTATAAATATTGTCATCGTTGACAAAATATCTTAAATAAACATATGGGGGATTTATGGTAGAAGTAAAAAATCTTGTTAAAACGTTCAAGCTCCCTGCTGAACAGGTGAAGAAACTTGGACTTGCAGACAACGTAAAAAGAGCAGTAAACGGAGTCAGCTTCAACGTGAATGAGGGTGAAATATTCGGATTACTTGGTCCTAACGGTGCGGGAAAAACAACTGTTATGAGAATGCTTTCCACCCTGATTAAGCCTGACAGCGGTGATGCACTTTTTGACGGAAACAGCATTGTAACTTCACCCGAAAAGGTAAGAGGAAACATTGCATTCCTTACTAATGAGCTTAAGCTTGACGGACGTTCCACTGCAAATGAAATGTTTGAATACTTTTCAGACCTTTATCATCTTTCAAAGGAACAGAGGAAGGCAAGAAAGCAGGAGCTTTTCACAAGCTTTGGGATTACAACATTTTCGGATATTGCAATAGAAAAGCTGTCTCAGGGAATGAAGCAGAAGCTGTCTATTGTCATATCAATACTTCATGACCCACCTGTTATTATTTTTGATGAGCCGACCAATGGTCTTGACATTATGACCGCAAAGGAAGTTCGTGATTTTATTCTTGAAATGAAGAAAAAGAAAAAATCCATCATTGTTTCAACTCATATTTTTGATCTGATTGAAAAAACCTGTGATAAGGTTGGATTCATTATTGACGGCAAGCTTGTTTATGAGAATTACCTTAAGGCAATCGAAGAAAAAGGTGGTCTTGAGGATTTCTTCTTTGATGTATACGAGAAATGCAAGGGAAATAATGGAGGTGAGGGATTATGAATTTAAAAGATATTATATCAGTAGCAAAGCATGAGCTTAAAGGAATACTTAAATCAAAAACGATACTCATTGTGGCATTGATAATACCCTTTGCCGTTACTTTTCTGAGCATCTACTCAATTGTTTTCTCCTTCGAAAGTGCGGAGCTTGAGGACGAGGGCACAGATTACGTGGCTTACAGCATGAACACCCCTGAGGAACTGACGGCAGTTTTCAAAAAGCTTTTAATTGAAACAAAGAATGAGGTTGAGTTAAACCAAATGAAAAGGGATCTGAAAAACAAGAAGTGTGATTTATACATAATGTTCCCTGAGAATTTCAGCTTTGATAATACAAGCCAGAATAAGCCTGATATTCAGATGTGGTACAATTCCTCCGTTGAGGATTCGGTGAAGGTTTACACCATAGTTTCGGCTATTTTAAGCGAAATGATGGATAGCTCATTTACAATAAACAAGAGTGATGAGGGCTATGATGTTGCAAATCAGAAGGACCTTGTTGCAACAATGATGTTAAAGCTTGCACCTGCGGTTTTGATTGCAGCCTTATTCTTCATATGCCAGAGTATTGCGACAGAATCAATTGCAGGAGATAAGGAAAGAGGCTTCCTACCCACAGTATTGGTTACTCCCATAAACCGAACAAGTATTGCGGCTGGCAAAACGCTGGGCATTTTTTCTATTATGCTTTTAAGCGGAATAAGTGCATTCGCGGGACTTGCTATTTCTATATCCTTGGTGACAAAAAAGCTTGATATAACTGACGGAATGATATTCGGTTTCTCTGATTACCTCAGCCTGTTTGCACTGACTATGACATCTGTTCTTGTTATTGTAAGTGTTCTTCTGCTTATTTCAACTGTTACAAAAACTCTTAAAGAGGCAAGTAGTGTAGGCTCAGTTGTTTCCGTATTGATTATTTGTATGTCTTTACTGTCTAATATATCTGCAACAGAAAAAATGATAAATAGTTTTGGAAAGCTTAATATGTTGATTCCTGTGTGGAATTCATGTAAAATCATGTCAGACCTTCTGTCCTTTGATACTTCGGGAAGTATGGTATTGCTGACCTGTCTTATCAATGTTGGATACAGCATTGTTCTGCTTACAGCAGTAGGAAAATGCTTTAACAGTGAAAAATTGGTTTTTGGCTGATAAATAAACATAAGGCAATACCGCACAAAATCATCAGGTATGTTTTGTGTGGTGTTGCTCCAATATATATAACTGAGATTATATATTGAAAAAATTTAGACTCATTTTTAAGTTTGAAAGAAAAATGTGTTTCAGAAAAAATTGAAATCCACAGATTGTTTCAACTAAAGCTGGGTCGGCGATATGGAGAAAAAAGGCTGTTCTTTTTATTTGTTATGCCGATAATATATACAATAATGACCAGACACTAACTGGGTGTTTCATAGTTCCCATTACCATGACTTGTCAATATATCAACAATCGTTCCTGTTTTTAGAATTAGCTCCATCACAAATTTGTAAGTCTTCTTAAAAATGTCATAAACATTCAGAAAATTGCACCTATTAGTATTATCTCAGCTTCACTATAATCCAAAATACCCCATCTCATACCAGTGACTATTTATCTTTTTAAATTCTACTTCGTCATACCAATTTTTAATATCATTTCTAGATTTTCTATAATCAGATGTATACATAATCGCATACTTCTTTGTTTCATCTTCCCAAAAAATTATTTCTGTTTCAGACATCCATATCATACTATATTTACCTGAGTATGACGTCTGGCAAACTCTTCTCAAACTACTGCTTTCATCTTCTGTCATATTTATACTATTTCCTTCATATAAAATAACGTAATCACTTCTATCAATATCAAAGTAAATAGGCTCAATATACTCTTCAGAACTATAATAACCATTTAATAATTCTACTATCTTATTATAATCTTCTGATACCGAAATGAAGTCTTTTAAATAAAGACGAGGATTATGCCAGTTATATAACATAACACCGCCTATTAATAAAAACAAGGTGCTAATTATTGCGAAGCTGCTGAAAAAGTCCTTGATATTGCAATTAGCAATTAAAAGATAATAGTTG
>CAZMYP010000105.1:0-7065 GCA_964570535.1 uncultured Herbinix sp. | reverse complement strand
TGTAATAAAGAACCTTCAATTTCAAAAAAACTTTTTCCTTTGGCACCTATTCTTGCGACAACTACTATGTCCAATCCTTCATAAATACTATCTTCATTTAAGCGATAGCTTTCTCTTATTAAGCGGGTTATTCTGTGCCTGATTACACTATTACCTACTTTTTTACTAACAGATATTCCGAGTCTGTTTTCATTCGTCAAATTTTTTTTCATATACATAACCAAATTTTTATTTGCATATGACCGACCGGTACTATAGATTTCCCTATAATCTTCATTTTTTTTTATTGATTTTGTTTTATTCATCTTAGACCTTTATTCTACCAGACTAAACCCTGTTTAATTATATTAATTTTTCCCTGAATATAGAAGAAAAGGTCACATACTTGCGACCTAATAGTAGAATTAAGCTGAAAGCTTTTTCCTTCCCTTTGCTCTTCTTGCTGAAAGAACCTTTCTTCCTCCTGCTGTACTCATTCTAGCTCTAAATCCATGTACCCTTGACCTGGATCTCTTTTTTGGTTGGAATGTCATTTTCATTGTTACGCACCTCCTTTAATAGCACCGTCACTATATATTAGTCACGCTTTTTCAATCTTCTTAGATTTTGGAATATCACGTCTATTATATTCGCATTGATACCTCTCGTCAAGTGTTTATTTGCTCTAGATTTACTGTACTGCTCATACCTCAGCCAATATTCTTACCTTCCTCTTAGGCTGGGTTGTATACTTTTTTATACCTACATACCTATTTCATATAGTTTAATCTTATGTGATATACTTGTTTCTTCTTATATATATATGTTCTTATCAACATTTTTGTTGAGCATAACAGTTATTATGTTGATAACATGTTATAATTTTTCATACATTGTTAACTAATTATTATAGCTAGTGGTTTCTTTCTATTGTTATTAATGTTATTATTTAATCCACTTATCCACATATTGACGAAAATATATAACTACTAGAATAACCATTGAAAATTTAACAAAATTGTTATAATATATTAGTATGTGAGTATCAATGGAGGCTATAATGAAAAATATAATTGAAACTAAATGGGACGAGATACTAAAATACTTGATAACTGAATATGGTATTACCGATGTATCCTATAATACTTGGCTAAAACCACTTAAGGTTTATGATATTAAAGATCATGTCATTACAATATTAATTAATGATGAAAAAATTGGGCCTCCCAGTTTAAATGTGATTCGTAACAAATACGAACTCTTATTAAAGGTTTCTATAGAGGAAATAATTAATGAACCTTATGAAATTAATTTTGTTCTTGCCAGTCAGATAGACTCTAATAAAAAGAAGGATTCTAATAGTCCTAACAAAAACAATAATTTTCCTTCTTTTTTAAATCCTAGATATACATTTGATACCTTTGTAGTTGGGGGTAATAATGAATTTGCCAGAGCTGCCGCCTTAGCTGTTGCTGAAAATCCTGGCGAAATTTATAACCCTCTTTTTATATATGGGGGAGTGGGACTTGGTAAAACACATTTAATGCATTCTATTGCTCATTTTGTATTAAATCAGAATCCTGATACAAAGGTTTTATATGTTACAAGTGAAAAGTTTACAAATGAACTAATCGAGGCAATTCAAAAGAAAACAACTACACAATTTAGAGAAAAATATCGTAGCATTGATATTTTGCTAATTGATGATATTCAATTTATTATTGGAAAGGAAAGTACCCAAGAGGAATTCTTCCATACCTTTAATACATTACATGAATCAAAAAGACAGATAATTATTTCCAGTGACCGCCCTCCAAAGGAAATGCTTACTTTAGAGGACAGGCTTCGTTCACGTTTTGAGCATGGCCTAATGGCTGACATCCAGTCCCCTGATTACGAAACAAGAATGGCTATCTTAAAAAAGAAGGAAGAGTTAGATGGATTAAAAATAGAAGAAGAAGTCTTAAAATATATTGCTGCTAATATCAAGTCAAATATTAGAGAGCTTGAAGGTGCTCTTACTAAGATAGTTGCTTTTTCTAGACTTAAAAAGCGAGAGCTTAATCTTATTTTGGCAGAAGAAGCTTTAAAGGATATTATTTATCCAAATGAGAAAAAAATTATAACTACTGAATTAATTGTAGATGTAGTAGCAGAACACTTCAGTCTTACTAGCTTAGATATATATTCTAAGGATAAGAGTAGAAATATATCCTATCCTAGGCAAATAGTTATGTTTCTTTGTCGACGTCTTACAGAGATGTCTGTAACTGAGATAGGAAAGTCCCTAGGTAATAGAGATCACTCTACTGTTATACATGGATGCGACAAGATATACAAAGATATAGAAAAGGATCCATCTATACATAATACTATAGATGTCCTTATTAAAAAGATAAATCCAGAATAGTTTGGTGATTTCTTGTTGATAAGAAGTTGATATGATGTTCGTTGATTTTTATATCTCTTTTTGTTATATTTTAGAATGTTAATAAAAGGTCTGTTTTCCACACTTCATTTATAGTTATTGACATACTTATCGTTGGAGGAAACCTTTATTTTATATGACTAAATATGAGTTTTCAACAATTTCACATGCCTTATTACTACTACTTCTAATAATCTTTTATATTTATATAGATAAAGCCGGGAAGGGAGTTATACACATGAAACTAAAATGTCAAAAATCTGATTTATTAAATAGTGTTAATATTGTATTAAAAGCTGTTTCATCAAAATCAACTATGCCTATTTTAGAATGTTTAATTATTGAAGCATCAAATATTGGAATTAAGCTTATTGCTAATGATATGGAACTAGGAATTGAAACAATTGTTAAGGGAAATGTAATTGAAGAAGGAATAGTTGCCTTAAATGCAAAGGTCTTCTCAGAAATAGTTAGAAGACTTCCAGAGAATGAAATAAATTTATTTTCAGATGATAATTACACAACTGAAATCATATGTGAAAAAGCAAAATTTTCTATTGCTGGAAGATCTGGTGAGGAGTTTCCTTTTCTTCCTGAAATTGAAAAGGAGAACCCAATTACTCTTTCACAATTTACCTTAAAGGAAGTAATTAGACAGACTGTTTTTTCTATTTCAGATAATGAAAGTAATAAAATAATGACAGGTGAACTATTTGATATTAATAAAAATGAGCTTAGAGTGATATCATTAGATGGTCATAGGATTTCTATAAGAAAGATTATTATGAAAGAAGAATATGAAGATAGAAAGGTCATTATACCAGGTAAAACCCTAAGTGAAATTAGTAAGATATTGTCTGGTGAGGCTTCTTCAAGTGTAAATATATTTTTTACTGATAAACATGCATTATTTGAGTTTGATGATACTGTGGTTGTAACAAGACTTATTGAGGGAGAGTATTATAGAATTGATCAGATGCTTTCTAGTGATTATGAGACAAAGGTTACAATTAATAAAAAGGAATTATTTAGTTGTATAGAAAGAGCCTCTCTTTTAATTAGAGAAACAGATAAAAAACCAATTATTATTAAAACAGGTGATAATAATTTAGAATTAAATATTAGTACTGCTATTGGATCTATGAAAGAAGATATGGATATTGTTATGGAGGGTAAGGATATTGTTATAGGCTTTAACCCTAAGTTTTTATTGGATGCATTAAGAGTTATTGACGATGAAACAGTAGATATATATTTAATTAATCCAAAGGCACCATGTTTTATTAGGAACGAAGATAAGTCATATATATATTTAATATTACCAGTAAATATAAATGTAGCATCATAATATATTAATATTTATAAATATTACCCTTTTATAAAATTGAAGTTATGAGATGGGAGAATATAGAATGGAAATTAAATTAAGGGAAGAATATATTAGGCTGGGGCAGGCACTTAAGGCAGCAAATCTTGTAGAAGCTGGTTCCTATGCAAAAGTAGAAATCTTGGACGGAAATGTTAAGGTTAATGGACAAGTAGAATTAAAAAGAGGGAAAAAACTCTATGAGGGGGATATTGTAGAATATCAGGGAGAAAAAATTCAGATAACAAAATAAGACTAATATTTGTTTATCTGAAGAAACGATGGTGCTAGAATGATTGTAAAGTCATTGGAACTTAAGGAATATAGAAACTATGAGCAACTAAATTTACTGTTTGACAGCGGCATCAATATTTTGCACGGAGAAAATGCACAGGGAAAAACAAATATTTTGGAAGCTATTTATTTAGGTGGAACAACTAAATCACATAGAGGAAGTAAAGATAGGGAAATTATTCGTTTTCACAAGGATGAAGCACATATAAGAATAAATATTGAAAAAAATAAGGTATCCCATAGGATAGATATGCATTTAAAGAAGAATAGAGCCAAAGGGGTAGCTATTGATGGAATCCCTATTAAAAGACAAGGTGAATTGTTCGGTATGCTTAACCTTGTGTTTTTTTCACCTGAGGATTTGAATATAATAAAGAATGGACCAGGGGAAAGAAGAAGATTTTTGGATTTAGAGCTTTGCCAGCTAGATAGAATATATATGTATCATTTATCTAATTATAACAAAGCCTTAGCCCAAAGAAATTATCTCTTAAAGCAGATAAGTTTCAATAGGAATTTATTGGATACACTATATATATGGAATTCTAAACTCGTTGAACATGGAAGTGTTATAATAGAGACAAGAAATTCTTTTATTAGAAAGCTTAATGAATTAATATATCCTATACATAGTAGATTAACAGGAGGTAAGGAAGAATTAGTAATTAAGTATGAAGCAAATGTAAGAATGGAGGATTACGACGAAAAATTAAAGGGGTCATTAGAAAAGGATTTATTATTAAAGATGACAAATATAGGACCACATAGAGATGATATGTCTTTTATATTTGAAAATATGGATATAAGAAAATATGGATCACAGGGTCAGCAAAGGACCTCAGCCTTATCCTTAAAGATGGCAGAGCTTGAGCTTGTAAAAGAAATCATAAAGGAAAGTCCGGTATTATTATTAGATGATGTATTATCAGAATTGGATAGAGGCAGACAAAACCATTTATTAAATAGTATAGGTGATATTCAAACTATTATTACTTGTACAGGCCTAGAAGAATTTATAAGTCATAGATTTAACTATAATCAAATATTTCATGTATCAAATGGTGAAGTTATCAGTGGAAAATAAAGAAATAAATTAGAATCCAAAAAACTAAAGGTTATTCGATGCAAAAAGCATTTGCATAGGAGGAATGGAGTGAATAAATATGAGCAATGATTACGGTGCAGATCAAATTCAAATATTAGAAGGATTAGAGGCAGTAAGAAAAAGGCCCGGAATGTATATTGGCTCCACTGCCTCCAAAGGACTACATCATATTGTATATGAGATAGTTGATAATGCTGTAGATGAAGCATTGGCAGGTTTTTGTGATGTAATAGAGGTAAATATTAATAAAGATAATTCAATTACAGTAATTGATAATGGTCGAGGAATTCCTGTAGGAATAAATCATAAGGCTGGAATATCCGCTGTAGAGGTAGTCTTTACTATTCTTCATGCAGGAGGTAAATTTGGTGGTGGCGGATATAAGGTTTCTGGTGGCCTACATGGTGTAGGTGCAAGTGTTGTTAATGCTCTATCAGAATGGCTTGATGTTGAGATATGTGTAGAAGGAAGAAAATATCAACAGAGATTTGAACGGGGGAAGCCTGTTACGTCATTACAGGAATTGGGGGATACAGAAAATAGAGGAACTAAGGTAACCTTTCTCCCAGATAATGAGATTTTTGAGGAAACTGTGTATGACTTTAATATATTAAAGCAAAGACTTAGGGAAATGGCATTTTTAACAAAGGGAATTAGAATAATTCTCCGAGATTTTAGAGAAGAAGAAATTATAGAGAAGGAATTCCATTATGAAGGTGGTATTAAGGAATACGTGCAGTATCTTAATCGTCATAAGGATCCTTTATATTCAGATATTATTTATTGTGAAGGAAAAAAAGATGAGGTATATGTTGAAGTAGCTATGCAGCATAATGGAACCTATGTGGAGGGCTGTTATAGTTTTGTTAATAATATAACCACGCCTGAAGGTGGTACACATCTTATAGGATTTAAAAATGCATTAACAAAGACCTTTAATGAATATGCCAGATCACATAAGATTTTAAAAGAAAATGAAGTTAATTTAACAGGAGAAGATATAAGAGAAGGCCTTACTGCAATTATAAGTATTAAACTTCCTGATCCACAGTTTGAAGGTCAGACAAAGCAGAAGCTTGGTAATAGTGAAGCAAGAGGTGCCGTTGAGAGTACTGTAAGTGAACAACTTACTTATTTTCTAGAACAAAATCCTTTGGTTGCTAAATCCATCTGTGAAAAATCAGTTATGGCACAAAGAGCAAGAGAGGCTGCAAGAAAAGCAAGAGAACTTACAAGAAGAAAGACTGCTCTTGAGGGTTCCGGTCTTCCTGGTAAGTTGGCAGACTGTTCTGAAAAGGATCCAACAAAATGTGAAATATATATAGTCGAGGGTGATTCTGCGGGAGGTTCTGCAAAGACAGCGAGATCAAGATCAAATCAAGCAATATTACCCCTTAGAGGAAAAATATTAAATGTTGAAAAGGCAAGACTTGAAAGAATATTAGCCAATAATGAAATTAGAGCCATGATAACTGCATTTGGAAGTGGTATATCAGAAGATTTTGATGTAACTAAGCTCCGTTATCACAAGATTATTATTATGACAGATGCTGATGTAGATGGTGCACATATCGCCACATTACTATTAACATTTTTCTATAGATTTATGCCAGAATTAATTAAGCAGGGCTATGTTTATATGGCTCAGCCACCTCTTTATAAGGTTGAGAAGAACAAGAATATTCAATATGTATATAGCGATGATGAGCTAAATGAAAAGCTTAATGAGATGGGAAGAGACGGCGCTAAAATTCAAAGATATAAGGGTCTTGGTGAAATGAATGCCGACCAGCTTTGGGATACAACCATGGATCCGGAAAAGAGAATTTTGCTAAGGGTAACTATAGACGAGGAGGAGTCCTCGGAAATAGACCTTACATTTACAACCCTAAT
>CAZMYP010000104.1:3998-7076 GCA_964570535.1 uncultured Herbinix sp. | reverse complement strand
GACACTGTATGGATTGCTATGGTAGAGCCTCAAAACTACCTTAAAGCCATAGAATTTCTCGGAGCTTCACGGAGCTTGATGTAAATAATGGATTACGTCTGATGAGGTCAGACGGGGTAACTTTTATCAAATTTAATAGGCAACAATTGTGAGGAGCAACCTCAGATTGTAGAAGTCTTAGGCACTTCGTTACTAGTAGAAATACTAGTACGAGGTGCTTTTTTGCATTCTGAAAAAAATGTGTTTTGGAAATCAATACATGGAGGAAAAGAAAATGCAACGAAAGAAATATGGACCCGACTTAGATAAGTATTTGGAGGATGGGGGAAGAAAATATGTATCTTATGAGCAGGGAGCAAGGCTATATTCCATGCCCTACTATTCATTTGTCCGACTTACCAAGGATGCACAGGCGAACCTAAGGATGAGACGATCAGTAGTTGTTGATCTAGATATCCTGGAAAAATATATTCTTAAAAACCACGTAGAGTAAAGGAGAAGGAAAATGCCAAAAAAAAGAGTAGAGGTTAAGGATCTTAGTGAAAAGGTAAAGCAGGGTAAAAAGAAGTTTGTTAGGTATAAGGAGGGTGCTGAGCTATATTCAGTGGGATTGCATACCATTGAGCAGTTAGCTAAGGATGCCAAAGCAGTATATCACGTAAAGGGCATTGTATTAATAAACACGGAATTAATTGATGAGTATCTTGAAGCATTTAGAGATGAATATGATGAATATTAAAAAACATTTAGGGAGGAAATGAGCATGTGTAAAGTAATTGCAATTGCAAATCAAAAGGGTGGTGTAGGTAAGACTACAACGACAGTGAATTTAGGTATTGGTCTTGTAAGACATGGAAAGAAGGTTTTGCTAGTGGATGCAGATCCACAGGGTAGTATGACTGCGAGTCTGGGTTATGTTGAACCGGATGAAATTAAGATAACATTTGCAGATAAGCTTTTAGACATTATTAATGAAGAGGAAAAGGATCCAAGAGAAGGAATTCTACATCATGTGGAAGGTGTTGATTTAGTTCCGGCAAACATTGAATTATCAGCATTAGAGGTTGCACTTATTAATGTTATGAGTAGAGAAAGAATTATGCGTTGCTACATTGAAACTGTTAAGGAGGCTTATGATTATATTCTAATCGACTGTATGCCATCGCTTGGTATGATGACCATTAATGCCTTAACAGCTGCAGATTCGGTATTGATTCCGGTTCAGACTGCCTATTTGCCGGTGAAAGGCTTGGAACAGCTACTAACAACTATATATAAAGTTAAAAAACAGCTAAATCGGAAGCTGGAAATCGAAGGGATCCTTACTACTATGGTTGATTTTAGAACGGTTTATGCTAGAGAAATCTTTGAAAAGATTCATAAGACCTATTCAGATACAGTGGGAACGATAGAAACCTGTATTCCATTATCGGTTAAGGCGGCTGAGACAAGTGCTGAGGGTAAGAGCATATTTAAGCATTGCAAAGAAGGTAAGGTTGCATTGGCATATGAAGCATTAACGAGAGAGGTGTTAGAGCATGAAAGATAGACCAGGTCAAAAGATTAAAATGTTAACAGTAGATGAGCTTTTAAGAGTACCGGCAGGGGAATCGGCGGTAGAGATAGATATAGATAAAATCAGTGCGTTTGAGAATCATCCGTTTAAGGTTCTTCTGGATGATAGGATGCATGAGCTTGTAGAAAGTGTTTTGGGAAATGGAATACTTACTCCGGTTATTGTAAGACCGGATGATGAAGACGGTTATGAAATGATTTCTGGTCACAGAAGATTATATGCTGCAAAAGAAGCGGGGTTAGAAACCATTCCGGCATTTGTAAGAGAATTAACAGATGACCAAGCCACAATTGCAATGGTAGATTCCAATCTTCAAAGAGAGACGCTGTTGCCAAGTGAGAAGGCTTTTGCATATAAAATGAGATATGAGGCAATGAGACACCAGGGAAACAGAGGTGACTTAACTTCGTCCCAAATTGGGACGAAGTTAAAAGGATCCTCTACTTCGTCTCAAAAAGGGACGAGGTTACGAGCTGATGAGGAACTAGCAAAGCAGGTGGGTGAAAGTAGAAATCAGGTTCATAGATATATCAGATTAACTGAATTAACACCAGAATTACTTGAGCTTGTGGATAAGGGCCGTATTGCTATTATGACAGCAGTGGATATTTCATATTTGGGTAAGAAAGTGCAGAAATGGATTCATGAATATATCTGTGACAATGGAGTTGTGAAGTCATATCAGATAATGGCACTGAGAAATGCCTATAAGGACGATGAAGAATTCACACAGAAGGAAATGGTCAAGATACTCAATGAAAACCTACCGAATAGATTACCAAGTCATAGGGTGGCATTCACTGGTAAGAGACTACATCAATTTTTTCCTGCTTTTTACACAGCAGATGAAATGGAATCAGTTATTGTAAGGCTATTAGAAAAATGGAAGAAAGAACAGGAAGGATAAGGCTATGGATTTTAATTATTATTACGGGACCCAGGCGGATCAGTTTAGTTTCATACGAATTCCAAAAATAATGCTGACAGGGGAGATGTTCTCTCCTCTGTCCCTGCAAGCTAAGGTGTTATATGGATTATTTTTAGATAGAATGGCATTATCTATGAAAAATGGGTGGCTCGATAGGGATAATAAGGTGTATATTATATATAAGATAGCCGATATTCAGGAGGATCTGGGATTTTCTAAGAAAAAGGCAATTGATTATTTGGCAGAGCTTGAGAGGTTTGGTCTTATTGAAAAGAAGAGACGAGGTCTTGGTTTGGCTAGTATTATCTACGTGAAGAACTTCTTACTTGAAAAAGAAGGCGTTAATGACTTGGGGAATGGAACTTCCAGAAGTGCTGATTTGGGAACCTCTGAAAGTGTAGACAATAATATAGAAAATGTGGATAATATCGAAATTCATGAGGAAAGAAGTGGAGAAAATGAAGCTCAGACAGTTAAAGAAGCTTTAATTTCCAAGGAGTCTGAGAAAAAACAACACAGAGGTGTCGAAGTGGGCACTTCTAGAAGTAACGATTTGGGAACCTCAAGAAGTACC
>CAZMYP010000104.1:0-3898 GCA_964570535.1 uncultured Herbinix sp. | reverse complement strand
AGGTGTCGAAGTGGGCACTTCTAGAAGTAACGATTTGGGAACCTCAAGAAGTACCCAAAAGAGGACCACTTAATAATAATACTAATATAAATAATACTAAATTAAATATATTAAAATCTAATCCTATCTCATCAGGGTTAAATACTAAGATGGGATCCGATGTGATGAATACATATTCAAAGCTAATCAAAGAGAATATTGATTATAATATCTTACTTACCCGTTATCCTTACGAACATGAGCTGGTAGAAGGTATATTTGATCTGATTTTAGAAACCGTACTTAACCAAAGTGAAAGTATCTTGATTGCGAGTAATCAGTATCCGACATCGCTTGTTCAGAGTAAGCTTCTTAAGCTGAATTCATCACATGTGGAGTATGTTATTAGTTGTTTGCAAAGCAACACAACCAAGGTAAAGAATATCAAAAAATATCTGTTAGCGGCTCTATTTAATGCGCCAACAACAATAAATAGTTATTATCAAGCTGAGGTAAATTATGACATGCCACAGTTTGCAAGGTCAAGATAGGAGGACAATATGGGGGTATTAAAGCTTTTGGGAAAGGTTATTGCTTTGCCAGCTATTCTGGTGCTGACCGTGTTAGAAATTATTTTCAAGCTGTTTATAAAAATAGGTACATTGATATTGGGTTTATTTTTACTGTTGATTATCGTGTGTATGGTTATGGCAGTTATTAATTCTCAGTGGGTATCCTTAGGAATTCTGACAGGTCTTATAGTAGTTGGATTTATAGCATTGTTTGGAGTAGCTACAGTTTCTGTGTATGTTGAAATAAAAAATGAGAAGTTGAAAAGATTTGTAGCATCGTAAAAGGGGTTATATTAAATGTAAATGATCTGCACCCTAGTCGGAGTTGCAGGTTTTGTTGTTTATAGACATTTTATGTGTAAAGATTGTAAATTGAAACCAAATGATTTAAAATGTAACTATTAGGTTTGGAGAAATTGTACCAAGCAGATATGTGGCGTATAGAATAAAACAGGATTATGATGACTGGTATCATACACCAGGTAAAAAGGGACAGCAACATAATGAGACCGATATGCGTACCTTTTCCTTTGTGGATGAAGAGGAAGAAGATCAATATAAAAATGCTTGGTATTTACTTGGAATATAAAAGGATCTTGATAATCGGATTTATGCTGCTACTTTAGACAACTGGATCAGATAGGAATGGAATCGAGACTTTACAGAGGTGATTCTAAAAGACAGCTCAAAAGGAAAATCGAAACCATACGAACAGTACAGAAAAAGAAGGTGATTTGTATTTTGAATGAAGATCACCTGTTGGATAAGGAAACATTAGAAGAATTAAGGTTTTTGTTTAAATATTGTATTGAGTCGCCTTGATTATTGGGAAACATGCATATGGAAATTTCATGTATCTACCAAACTGGAACATAGGTAAGCGTCAAAGGAAGCAATAGAATAGATGTCAGGATGAAACTTGCTTAGCAGAAAAGCCTTTAAATTAAACGTTTTGATGGTTGTGGACTTGATCCCACAAATAGCCAATGTATCACACTCTGTATACGAATACATATCAATCAAATGATAAGTTATTGGGGAATAGCATTACGATTTTTGATAAAAAGTAAGTTTTGTAGGAATTGAAATACTTAGTGAGAGAAATTAATTGATGATTGCCTTTTGAGGGAAACAATTCAATTTATGTGAGGGGGTAGCTAGGTGGAAGAATATCTTAAGTTAGGTAAAAGCTTATTTCATAAATATTTAGGTAATGTTAGTGTTGTGCAAATGGGTAAAGACCGAATAAAAGTAGATACATATTCTCATGGTATCTTAGATTTTGAATTTTATAATTTTGGTAAAGTGCTTTTCTTTGAGAAGGCACATGCACACAAATCCTTTGAATCATACTTTAAATACATAGAATTCTGTGAGGAAGAAAAGAGAATAAGAATTGAGGAGGAAGCAAGAGAAAAGGAAGAGTACCAAAACGAGGCAATCAGGAAAGAACTTGAAGTAGCAGAAAGAAAAGTAAAAATTGAGGTTGATTATAAAAATAAATTAATTCAGCATCTAAAAGACTCATATAAATATGATGGTTTTTATCATTACACTGATATATCCAATTTTATTAATATAATGAAAACCGGAAACTTATATAGCAGAAATAAAGCTGCTGCATTGGGATTTACAGATGCTGCGGATCATTTAGTTCTGTCACATACAAATAAATATATCATGGATTATGTAAGATTTTTTTACAAAGAGAAAACACCGACTCTTTATCGAAATGAAGGTATCAAATCAGATAATATGCGTCCGCATATGCCCATTCCAGTGCTTCTTATTTTTAATGAGAATATAATTCAAAATCCAGGGGTTGCTTTTTTAAGTGGTGGTGGTGGAAATCCAAATTCAGTATTCACAAAAGACATCTCTGAGGCTAAGAATTTCGATTGGAAAGTCATTTTTTATAGAGGGCCAATTCCCAGGTATGAAAATGACTTAATTAGTGTTGGTAATGACTCGAGTGGTGCATCAATAACAAATAAGAAAAATGCTGAATTTCTATATCCGGATGAAATTGATATTAAATATATAAAAAGAATAATTTTTAGAGCACCTGCTGATATGAAAACCGCAGAATGTCTGCTTGGGAAAAACGAATTATTCGAACTTGATTATAGCAGTTCAAAATTTAATTATACACAAAACTTTTTATATGATTGTGAAATTAGATTGATAGATTCTGGGTACCTAATAGCTTTAATGTTATATAATCCAGAGTATAAGAATTATATTCACAAATTAAAGATATTTTATAGTGATAATGGTATTGAAGAATTAAATATTGAATTGATTAATGATACAAGGAGAATAGATATTAAGAAGCCTACTGGCTATGGAAATTATGCTTATTATTTTGTCTTCAGACCATTGCCTAATAAAAAAGTGATTAGAATTGAATACTACATGAATGGTCACTTAAGTGCCGCTAATAAGGAGGGATAAAGGTTGATTAAATATTATGAAGGAACAGTATTTAATACTGATACCAAAGCAATCGTTAATACAGTAAATTGTACTGGTGTGATGGGAGCAGGAATTGCTTTGGAATTTATGCTTAGATATCCAGAAATGTTTAATGATTATGAGAATAAATGTAAAGACAAGCAGATTGTAACGGGAAGAGTCGATTATTATAAAAATAAAGATGGTACGATTATTATTAATTTCCCAACCAAATGGCATTTTAAATATCCTTCAAAACTAATATGGATAGAACAAGGTTTAAAGGATTTTGTTAATACTTATATACAACATGGAATAACGTCAGTAGCATTTCCAAAGTTAGGTACCAGTAATGGTGGACTAAATTGGAATGATGTAAAGACTATTATGGAAAGATATTTATCGTGTTTAGAAATTGATATTTATATTTGTTTAGATAATATGAATGAGGCGGAAGGTATTGAAAAACTTATGCTTGATAATTTTAATTCTTCAAGTTTAGAGCAATTATCAACCATAGTCAAACTTAATGCAAAACAAAAGGAAAGCATAAAAAATCGTATGCCTTATAATCGGTTTTGGAAAATAGCTGGTACAGAAACTATAGGAACGAAAACATATAGTACGTTATTCAACTATTTTTATAAATTAGCAATGGGAGAAGATCAAGAGCCAAAACAAATAACTTTATTTGATTTTATAGAATAGGACAGCTATTTTTGTTAATATGTTTCCGCGTTCGACGGATTCCGGAGTTTTAGCCAAATACCCATTGATATGTTACTGTAGATGTATTGGCCAAATATCGACTCTTGATATCAATTCTATCAACTCGAGCCATGTGGAGACAGTGGTATTAATGTCACGCGCAAACCCTTGAAAATACAGTGTTC
>CAZMYP010000103.1:0-7152 GCA_964570535.1 uncultured Herbinix sp. | reverse complement strand
TGGCAGATTTGACCGTTGTAACCTCAGATAACCCCAGATATGAGGAACCAGAAGATATTATTAGGGATATTGTTACTGGGGTAAAAAAAGGATCTGGCAAATATGTAGCCATTACTGATAGAGCTGAAGCAATTAAGTTCTGTATTGACAATGCTATGGATGGAGATGTTATTATTATTGCTGGAAAAGGTCATGAAGATTATCAGGAAATCAAAGGCGTAAAATACCACATGGATGATAGGGAGCTTGTAAGGGATGCTCTTACAAAGGCAAATCTCTAGTAGAAGCTTTTAATTTACGAAGGAGGACTGTTATGTCTTATAATAAATATGCAGATATTATAATAGATATTTCCCATGAGAATTTAGACAAGACATATCAGTATGCTATTCCTGAGACATATTTAACTTTAGCGGTAATTGGTGCTCTTGTGGTTGTACCCTTTGGGAAGGGCAACCGTATGATTAATGGATATATTGTGGGATTTTCTGATGAACCCAAAATAAGTATTAATATGATTAAGCCTATAAGCCAGGTAGTAGAAGGGGCTCCTGTTATTGAAAGTCATTTAATTTATCTTGCTTACTGGATGAAGGAGACCTTTGGTGGAACTATAAATGATGCTCTGAAGACGGTTGTGCCTGTAAAAAGGGCTATTAAGATAAAGGAACAAAGAAGGATTTTACTGATAAAGCCCTATGAGGAAGCACGTGAAATATATCTAGAACAGAAAAGCAAGAGTAATGTGGCCAGAGTTAGACTCTTGGAGGCTTTATTAAAAAATAATATATTAGATTATAATAAAGTCATTGAGGGACTTAAAATTGGAAGGTCTGTATTGAAATGGTTCGAGGAAAATGGCCTTATAAAGATAGAAAGTAAGCAACTGTACCGTAATCCTATAGAACAAAGGAGCACTCAGAGGCCAGCTGTAATTCTTAATGATAAACAGCAATATATTGCAGAACAGATAATAAAGGATTATAATAAAGGGTATCGTTATACTTATTTAATCCATGGTGTTACTGGAAGTGGTAAAACCGAGGTATATATTGAGGTTATATCTAAGATAATTGATTCGGGAAGACAGGCGATTGTACTTATACCTGAGATTGCCCTTACTTATCAGACTGTTAATAGGTTTTACGATAGATTTGGAGATCGTGTCTCCATATTAAACTCCAGAATGTCCGAGGGAGAACGATATGACCAAAGCCAAAGGGCAAAAAATGGTGAAATAGACATTATGATTGGTCCTAGATCAGCCCTATTTACCCCCTTTAGAAAACTAGGTCTTATTATAGTTGATGAAGAGCATGAGGGTAGTTATAAAAGTGAAACAACCCCTAAATATCATGCAATAAAGGTGGCTGAGAAACGAGCAGAGCTTACAGATTCATTTATTATACTTGGATCAGCTACTCCATCGCTGGAATCCTATCAACAGGGGAGAAAGGGTAACTATAAGCTTTTTACCTTGGATATAAGGGCTAAGGAGGCTAGGCTGCCCAAGGTATGGGTTGTGGACTTACGAGAGGAATTAAAACAAAAAAACAAATCAATATTTAGCAGTAAGCTAAAAGAATTGATAGAAGATAGACTAAGGAAGAAAGAGCAGATTATGCTATTTATTAACCGTAGGGGTTTTTCGGGATTTGTATCCTGTAGAAGCTGTGGTTATGTAATGAAATGTAATCATTGCGATATATCCTTAACATATCATATCCAAGGCAAGCTTATTTGTCATTATTGTGGATATTCTGAGGCTATGCCTAAGACCTGTCCTAGCTGTGGATCAAAATATATAGCCACATTTGGTACAGGCACTCAGAAGGTTGAGGAGCTGGTCAATAAGGAGTTCCCCCATGCTAGAGTACTAAGAATGGATGCTGATACAACAAAAAACAAGGGTGGTCATCAAAGGATTCTTTCGGCATTCGCGGAGCACAAGGCAGACATCCTAGTTGGAACTCAGATGATTGTTAAAGGCCATGACTTTCCCTTGGTATCCTTAGTAGGAATTATTGCAGCAGACTTATCCCTACATGCCGGAGATTTTAGAGCTAGTGAGAAAACCTACCAGCTTTTATCCCAGGCAGCAGGAAGAGCAGGAAGAGATGCTATTTCCGGAGAAGTAGTTATTCAGACATATAATCCTGAGCATTACAGTATTGTCACAGCAGCAGAGGGTAGCTATGAGGACTTTTATGAGCAAGAAATGTTATATAGGGAGTTAATGCAGTATCCTCCGACAGCCCATATTCTCTTAGTTCTTATAACCGCAAGGGATGAGGAAAAGGTAGAACGAGCCATGGTTTATATGGGAGAAGTACTAAAGGAATATATTAAGGATAATCAGCTTACGACTCAGATAATAGGTCCTGCGCCTGCATCAATTGCAAAGGCTAAGGATGTTCACCGTAGGGTGATATATATTAAAGATAGAGATTATAATCTATTAGTAGGGGTAAAAAATTATCTGGAAGGTTATTTTAACTATTCTGAATACTTTATCGGTTGTAATCTACAGTTTGATTTTAATCCTATAAGTATATATTAATAATAGATTAGTAAGATAATAATTAATGAAAATAGATTAATATGAAAGGAAGGATTTTATGGCTATTAGAAATATAAGAGAAATAGGGGATAGCATACTTACAAAGGTAAGCAAAGAGATTAAGAAGGTTGATAATAGATTACTTGTTTTAATTGATGATATGTTGGATACCTTATATCACTCAGAGGGGGTCGGACTTGCAGCTCCCCAAATCGGGATTTTGAAACGACTAATTGTAATAGACATATCAGAAGAAGGAGACAATCCTCTTATTTTAATAAATCCAGAAATTATTGAAACTGAGGGATCTCAAATAGGAGATGAGGGATGTCTAAGTGTACCAGGCAAGGTAGGAACAGTAGAGAGACCAAATTATGTTAAGGTAAAGGCCTTTGATAAGAATATGGAGGAAATTACCGTAGAGGGAACTGAACTACTGGCAAGGGCATTGTGCCATGAGATTGATCATCTAAACGGAGTTTTATATGTTGAGATTGCAACCGATGAACTTAGAAATGTAGGGGATATTGAAGAGGTTTAGGAAGTATAGTTTTATTTTATATTTAGTAAAAGAAGGGAACATATAAACATGAAGGTTATATTTATGGGTACACCAGATTTTGCTGTTAGTACTTTAAAATCAATTATAGAAGCTGGACATGAGGTAATTGGTGTGGTAACTCAGCCTGATAAGATAAAGGGAAGAGGGGGCAAGATTAGTTATCCTGCAGTAAAGGAAGCTGCCTTAGAGCATAATCTTTCGGTATATCAGCCAGTTAAGGTAAGAGACCCTGAATTTATAGAAACAATCCGTGACCTTAATCCAGAGGTAATTGTAGTTGCAGCCTTTGGGCAAATTATACCTAAAGAGCTTTTGGATCTGCCACCCTATGGTTGTATCAATGTCCATGGCTCTATATTACCAAAATATAGAGGGGCAGCCCCAATACAAGCCGCAATTATGGAGGGCGAAGAAGAAACCGGTATTACCATTATCTGCATGGATATAGGGATTGATACAGGGGATATGATTCTTAAGGGAAAAATACAGATTTCGGAGGATGAAACAGGGGGAAGTCTTCATGACAAGCTAGCCCTCCTTGGTGGGGAATTATTAGTGAAGGCCCTAGAACTTCTAAAGGATGGAACAGCTCAAAGAATTCCTCAGGATGATTCGCAGGCAACTTATGTTAAGATGCTAGATAAGGGAATGGGTAATATTGATTTTACACTTCCGGCCCAGAAAATCGAACGAATGATACGTGGCCTTAATCCCTGGCCCAGTGCATATACAAGACTTGGAGGGAAAACCTTGAAGCTTTGGAAGGCCAAGGTAATAGAGTCTTCCTCTGATGCAAAGCCTGGTGAAGTGGTAGAGATTAACAAGGATTCCCTTGTGGTTATGACAGGTAAGGATGCTTTAGAGATTTATGAGCTTCAGTTAGAGGGAAAAAAGCGCTTATCCTGTGATGCATTTCTTAGGGGATTTCCACTTGCAGTAGGAACAAGCCTTGGATGAAATAATAGAAAATATTGAAACTATTAATTTATTTACATTTTAAAGGAAGGTGTTGAAATGGGTTATAATTATTTTGATCCAACATATATTTTAGTAATTATTGGAGTTATCTTTTCTTTGGTGGCTTCAGCAAGAGTGAAATCAACTTTTTCAAAATATTCAAAGGTTAGAAGTCTCTCAGGTATAACCGGAGCTGAGGCTGCACAAAAGATTCTTAACAGGGCAGGCATATATGATGTTCAGATTGAATATGTGCAGGGAAATTTGACTGACCACTACGACCCCAAAAACAAGATATTAAGGTTATCCGATACGGTTTATGGAAGTAATTCTATTTCAGCTATTGGTGTAGCAGCACATGAGTGCGGACATGCCATACAGCATGATCAATCCTATGCACCCTTAGGTATTAGAAGTGCCTTGGTGCCGGTGGTAAATATTGCTTCAACTATTTCATGGCCCTTAATATTGATTGGATTATTGGTAACAGGATCCCAGACATTGATTTATTTGGGTATCATTCTGTTCTCAACAGCTGTGCTATTTCAGTTGATAACATTACCCGTTGAGTTTAATGCTTCAAGAAGAGCTATTCAGGTTCTGGGTGATTCGGGTATTCTTTACAGAGATGAGTTACCTCTTTCAAAGAAGGTATTAAGGGCTGCGGCACTAACCTATGTGGCAGCAGCTGCAGCAACTATATTACAGTTAATACGTATAATTCTTATATTTGGAGGAAGACGTCGTGACTAATCCAAAGGACGGGCGGGAGCTTGTACTTGATATGCTCCTTAAGGTTATAGATGGGGATGAATTTAGCCATAGAGAGTTAGGGAGGACCTTAAGACTCTGTCAAGATAGGCCCAAACAGGAAAGGGCATTTATTTCCAGATTATTTATAGGTACAGTCAAGCATTATCTTACTCTGGATTATATAATCGAACAATTCTCTTCGCTGCCTGTGAAAAAAATGAAACCATTTATCCGCAATCTATTAAGATTAAGTGCTTATCAACTTGTTTTTATGGATAATGTACCTGCATCTGCCGTTTGTAATGAAGGAGTAAATTTAGCAAAAAAGCGAGGTTTTACAAAACTGTCCTCTTTTGTAAATGCTAATCTCAGAAATATTGCAAGGATGGGGGCAGATATAGAATATCCCCATAAGGATATGGATACAGAGAATTATCTAAGTATCAGGTATTCTATTCCAAAATGGATTGTCAGCATGCTTCTTGAACAGTACGAACTAGAACCAGTTGAAAGAATGTTAGAAGCTTCCTTAAGGGAAAATGAGACAACTATTCGCTGCAACCTTATGAAAACCACAGCTGATAAGCTAAAGGAGCTACTAATTGGTGAAGGTGTTACAGTAATAGGGCATCCTTACCTTAAGGATGCTTTTATTATAAAGGATTATGACTATATTGAGGGACTTAAGGCATTTGCTGATGGTTTGTTTACAATACAAGACGTAAGCTCTATGCTAGTAAGTGAAGTTGCAGGTCCTAGGGGTGATGAATTTGTCGTTGATGTATGTGCTGCTCCGGGAGGTAAGTCACTTCATATTGCAGAAAAGGTAAAGAGGGTTTCAGCCAGAGATTTAACAGAATATAAGATAGGCTTAATAGATGAAAATATCCGCCGTATGGGAATTAATAATATAGAAACAAAGGTTTGGGATGCTAAAGAAACAGACCTTGAGCTTATTAATAAAGCAGATATTGTTATAGCAGATCTTCCTTGCAGTGGCTTGGGGGTTCTGGGTAAAAAACATGACATAAAATATAAATTGACACAAAATCAACAAAAAGAATTAGTAGTATTACAGAGAAAAATTTTGGACGTGGCTTCTGCTTATGTTAAGCCCGAAGGGGTATTGATCTATAGTACCTGTACTGTCAACCGGGAAGAGAATTATGAGAATATGAAATGGTTTTTGGCTAATTATGATTTTAAGCCTGATAACATTAATAAATATATACCTGCAGTTCTGCATTCAGATACTACCGAAGCTGGTTATCTACAGTTATTACAGGGAACTCATCTGACTGATGGATTTTTCATATGCAGAATGATAAGAGGAAAGAAGGTATAAACTTGGATATAAAATCCTTATATATAGATGAGTTAGTCGAAAAAATGAAAAACGAAAATCAACCATCATTTAGGGCTAAGCAAATTTATGAATGGATTCACGTAAAGCTTGCTGGCTCATATGATGATATGACAAACCTACCTAAGAATTTAAGGGATATGTTAAATGAGCACTTTCCCTTAACTGTTTTGAGGACTGTCCGTAGTCTTGTATCTGAAAAGGATGGAACTGTGAAATATTTATTTCAACTTAGTGATGGTAATGTTATTGAAAGTGTCTTAATGAAATATCATCATGGCAACAGTGTGTGTATCTCATCCCAGGTGGGTTGTAGAATGGGGTGTACCTTTTGTGCATCAACTATAGGGGGTAAGGAAAGGGATCTTTCTGCTTCTGAAATGCTTGATCAAGTATATCGAATTCAAGTCTTATCTGGAGAAAGAGTAAGTAATGTAGTTGTTATGGGGACAGGAGAGCCCTTAGATAATTATGATAACTTGATTCGCTTTATTGGTATTCTATCTGATTCACAGGGGCTTAATATTAGTGCAAGAAATATTACTGTTTCTACCTGTGGTATTCCGGATAAAATGCGCCAACTTGCCGAAGAGGACCTTCCCATAACATTAGCCTTATCCTTACATGCACCAAATAATGAAATTAGGAAGAGGCTAATGCCAATTGCTAAGCAATATGAATTATCTGAGGTAATGGATGCATTTAGATATTATTATGAAAAAACAGGTAGGAGACTAACTGTTGAATATAGCCTGGCCGAGGGTATTAATAACGAGGAAAGCCATGCCAAGGAGCTTAGTAAATTATTACGAGGATATAATTGTCATGTGAATTTGATACCTATTAATCCAATTAAAGAGAGAAACTATATTAAATCAGATAATACCAAAGTACAAAAATTCAAAAATATACTTGAAAAAAATAGAATAAATGTTACTATTAGAAGAGAAATGGGCG
>CAZMYP010000102.1:0-7266 GCA_964570535.1 uncultured Herbinix sp. | reverse complement strand
AATATTACTACTTGCAATTTTTTCCGCAATCTGATACATTCTATTTATATTCCACTGATTTATTTTAGGGGTAAATTATTAAAAGCGAGGTAGTAATATGAGCGAACATAACCATGACGAAAGTTGTGGATGCGGGCATGATCATATGCATGATTCCATAACCTTATCCTTAGATGATGGTACTGAGTTGAAATGTATAGTATTAGAGATCTTTACAGTAGACGAGAAAGATTATATTGCCCTTCAGCCTATAGAGGGTGAAGAAGAGGATAATGTGTTTTTATATCGTTTTATTCAGGAGGACGATGAGCCTGAGCTTATAAGCATCGATGATGATGACGAATTTGAAGCTGTAGCTGATGCATTTGAGGAGTTACTTGACTCACAAGAATATGACGAGTTGTTTGATGATGACCTTGATGGCTTTGACGATGAAGACGAAGAAGATTAAGGTGAAATTAAGGTGAAATTAAGGTATATGGGTGTTGCTTGCAACACCCATTTTTATATAATAGGAAAGTTCGTCCTATTATATAAAAACGCTCCGCTAGGGATGCGCATTCACGCATAATGAATTTATCACTTCGCGCCGATCTTTACCTATTCCTTGTGGACATATTATTTCTTATTGGCTGATAGCTCGTCGATAAAGCGAGACTGAACCATATCCTTGTTATAGCGCTGTTTGGAGCTATAGATATATAGATGTTCCTTTGCCCTAGTCATAGCTACATAGAACAAACGTCTCTCCTCCTCAACATCCTCTGGTCGTACAGCTTTTTTATGGGGAGTGATCCCCTCATTAACATCTAGCAGAAATACCGATAAGAATTCTAATCCTTTGGAGCTATGCATGGTCATTATATGTATGCCCTCTTCTCTTTTACTACTCTGTGAACGATTTTGTCCCTGTCTTTTAAGCTCTTCTTTATATTCCTCCATATAGGTAAACCATTCCGCATATGTATTAAAACCTCTGGTACTTTCCTGTATTTCATCTAGTATATCAAGAAGCTCCTCCGGTTTTATTTTTCGACTGTTGGCATATTCCCTAAGATAATCCTCATATCCTATCCCTCTTCTAATATACTGAATAGCCCCATAAGGACTCATCCCTGATAGCATAGCAAGATCATATTCAAGCTGGTCAATTCTTGATAGCATCCAGTCCTTATCTTCGTAATAGCTAACAAGAGACTCCAGGCTTACTTCTGGCGTGTCGAAGCAGTCTCTGCTAATATAGCGTTTTGGTCTATTGATAATCCTAAGATAAAGTCTCCTGCTGGTATCCCCCATAGCTATTTTGATATAGGATACTAGATCCTGTGTAATCCAATGTTCATAGATATTTGGCAGATTATCTCCTGCCATAAAGGGAATATTATATTCCATTAGCTTATGAATAATGGCCCCTGCACCAATATTGGTACGGACCAAAATGGCCATTTCAGATAAAAGTATTCCGTCCTTGGAGTGCTTAATAA
Organism: uncultured Herbinix sp.; assembly: GCA_964570535.1. GTDB lineage: Bacteria > Bacillota > Clostridia > Lachnospirales > Lachnospiraceae > Mobilitalea. The sequence continues at coordinate 5,782 of CAZMYP010000102.1, read as the reverse complement.
TCTCCTCTACCAGCCTCTTATTTTGCTCTGCCATAGTTTCAAAGCATTCTGTTACTATATTACTCCCATCCTTTTTATAAGATGTTAGCTTCTTCTTATAACGGTTCTTGTTATTAGAAATCAAATCACTGGCTCTATTAATAATATGAGTATTAGATCTGTAATTTATATCAAGAAGGACTCTTTTACTATCAGGATAGTCCTTTGGAAAACTTAACATTATCTCAGGCTTTGCTCCACGAAAACCATAGATAGACTGATCATCATCCCCAACAATAAATAGATTATTTAAGGGCCTTGCTAGGATTCTAACAATATCATATTGTAATAAATTAATATCCTGAAATTCATCCACCATTATATACTTAAACTTATCCTGCCATAGCTTTAAGATATCCTCTCTTTTTACAAGAAGCTCATAGCATAAAAGGAGCATATCATCAAAATCAATTTTGTTTTCTGATCTTATTCTTCGGTTGTATTCCTGATAAATAGTTCGAAACACTTCATCTCCACAGCTTATGGAATAATAGGTGGAAAGCTCTACTCTATTTCCCTTTACCATACTTATCTCAGACAAAAGCTCTGAGATGAACTCCTTCTCATCTTCATATTCCAGACCCATCTTATGTATAATATTCCTTATACAAGCCAGCCTTTCTTCTTCACGGATAATATTGTTCCCACTTAATTTATAAGAATGTTTTAATATTGTAAAAAAGACACTGTGAAAGGTTCCAAAATTAACACCTGTATAGCTGACACCTATTGCTTTTAGAAAGCGCTCTTTCATCTCACCTGCTGCCCCACGGGTAAAGGTTATAACCAAGATATTTCCCTCTGAAACATTATGCTTTTTTATAAGGTTTTTAGTCCTTTCTGTGATAACTAAGGTCTTTCCTGAACCGGGTCCAGCCAATACAAGCATCGGCCCATCCTTATGCCCTATGGCATTTCCCTGTGCCTGATTTAATTCCATATATATTCTCCTTACTAATTAGATGAATTCTTACTTTAGAATCTTCCATATGTTTGAGTGTCTAGATATGATAAAAAAGAATAACAGATAAACCTGATATGAACATTACTTTGGGAAGGGTTCTGCTTCAAAATAGTTATGTATTATTTTGAAGCAGCCTTATCCCATCAATTTCCCTAGGACCTACTTAAATTATATTTCTATCTATTAGATATTTCACTATATTAGATACTTAATTTTTCAATTGCCTTCTTAATCCTTTTAATACTTTCTTCCTTACCAAGGATACTCATAATTTCATAAGCTCCACCGGGAGTTGACTGCTTGCCTGATACAGCAGTTCTAACAGGCCATAGGCCTTGCCCATTCTTAATTTGCTTTTCTCCAATATAGGACATCATAAGGTTCTCAATAGACCTTTCAGAATAATCCTCAAGAGCTTCAAATCTTGGAAGAAGGTCCTTCAATACGCTTAAGGAATTCTGTGAATCAGTCTTCATCTTTTTATGAGTAAACATTATAGTATCATAATCAGGAAGCTCATCAAAGAAATCAATCTTTTCTCCTATATCACATAAGGTTTCTATTCTGGTCTTTACCAAATTAGCTATTCTTTTATAATCCATTTCCTTATGAATAACTTCTTTAATATAGGGCAAAGCCAAATCATAAAACTTATCCTCATCCATCATCTTAAGGTACTCGCCGTTCATCCAGCGAAGCTTTACCACATCAAATACTGCTGGTGACTTATTGACATTATGAAAATCAAATTCCTTTGTAAGCTCCTCTAAAGACATGATTTCTGTGTTATTTGGTGAGCTCCATCCTAAGAGTGCTACATAATTTATAATAGCTTCTGATATAAAGCCCTGCTCTATCAAATCCTCATAGGAAGCATGACCACTACGTTTGCTTAGCTTCTTATGGTTTTCATCAGTAATAAGAGGTAGGTGCACATAAACTGGCTCTTCCCATCCAAAGTCCTGATAAAGTCTGGTATATTTCGGTGTAGAAGACAAATATTCATTTCCCCTTACAACATGGGTAATCTTCATCATATGATCATCTACTACATTAGCAAAATTATATGTTGGATAGCCGTCTGATTTTATCAGTACCATGTCATCTAGCTCCTCATTATCTACCGTAATATCCCCGAATATTGTGTCATGAAAGGTTGTTGTACCATCCTGTGGCATGTTTTGTCTTATAACATAGGGTATTCCTTGACTAAGCTTCTCCTCTATCTCATCCTTTGATAGATGCAGGCAATGCTTATCATACTTATTAATTTCCTTAACCTCATCATCCTCATCCGAGGTTCCAACTGCTTTCTTTAATGAAGCCAAACGCTCCTTGCTACAAAAGCAATAATAAGCAGCTCCCTTGTCAATCAACTGCTTTGCATATTCAAGATAAATGCCAGATGCCATACGCTCGCTTTGAACATATGGGCCATAGCCAGCATCCTTATCAGGTCCTTCATCATGAACAAGCCCTGTTCCCTCAAGAGTACGATATATAATATCAATAGCTCCGTCAACCAGTCGTTCCTGATCCGTATCTTCTATTCGCAAAATAAAAGTTCCATCCTCATGTTTTGCGATTAAATACTCATATAAGGCAGTTCTTAAATTACCAACATGCATTCGGCCTGTTGGACTCGGTGCGAATCTAGTTCTGATTTTACTCATGTCCTTCTTCCTCTCTGTTTCTTTCGGATGTCACATAAATCATTTTATACTTATCTTTAGTATATATCCCTAAATAGCTCCTCATACTGCTCTGCAGTGCTATTAATTATCTCCTGAAACTCTGGACTTCCAATTATCATTATAATCAAAATAACAAATACAAAAGTCAGAACTAATGTTATTCCTGCAAACACCAAATTGGCCCTAGCCCAGTTCCTTTTACTTTCAGACACTTCACTACTTACAGACCATACTATTAGCATTATAAAAAATACCAGGTTTCCGACTACCGGAATAAATTTGATTAGATAGGTGCCAAGCCAGTCTCCAAAAGATACTGGTTTTTCTTTATTGCTAGTAATAGCCATTGGTATTGGTGGAGGTGTTGGAGCAGATGTAGATTCTGGTCTATTGTCATAACCACCTACCTCCCGGAAAGAAGCACCGCAATATTCGCAGAAATTAACATTTTCATTTTGTAGTTGTCTTCCACATGATTTACAATCCATAATAACCTCCTTATTATACATTTTTTTCATTATACCACATCCTAATCAAAAATCAATTATGCAAGTGATAGAAGTGATAGTGCCCCATAGTCCATTTATGCCATAGCTAGCATTATAAGGGGTTGGGGCACTAATATAAATATTTATTTAATTTTCAGTTCTCATAGCCTCGATAGCACTAATTTTCGTTGCACGTCTTGCAGGAAAATACCCTGATAAAAGTCCTACAATTATAGATATACCAAGTCCTAGTAAAGGTAAATATATAGGAATAATGGAGTAAGTAGCTTGAGCCACATCTTCCACAGGCATTCCTCCTGACATTAAGGCCCCAAAAAGTGGCTGTCCGTATTTGTTAATAAGGAAGGATGCAAGATATCCAAAACCAACACCTAGGGCTCCTCCCATAAATCCAATTATTCCAGCTTCAAACAGAAAGAGTAATCGAATATCCTTAACTACACAACCCAGGACCTTCATAACACCAATTTCCTTAGTCCTTTCATATATTGACATAACCATGGTATTAGCAATACTTATGGCAGACACGAACATAGAAACTGCCCCTAGGAAGAAGAAAATAAGCTGTAATGTTTTAGATGCTTCAATTGTGGGCTTAAGAAATTGTAGCAAACTTTCTGATTGGAAGCCCAACTCTTTTATCTTGTCCTGTACCTCTTCAACATTGTCAATGTTATCAACATTAAGCTTTATTTGGTCATACTCCTCTAGTTTCTTTATAGCCTTTTTGCGGTCCTCCAGTTTCAAGGTATTGCAGTATTGCATATATATCTTCTCAAAATACTTAGAATCCATATATATATTGTAATCATATTCAGATTTTGTCTCTTGCATCTTTGCAATGTTTTTTATAGGTAAAGTAAATTCCTTTTTTCTTTCATCCTTTTGAAACTGCCAATCGTTAAACTTAAAAGCCAGCTTATCCTTCTGCAGGTCAACTTGAACAGGATTCGATCTCCAATTCATAGGATCATAAAATTCCCATGGTAAATAATAGCCAAAGATAATTGTACTATTATCCTCTTCAGTAGGATACTCACCAAAACCAAGCTCTGGAAATTCAAAAGCCTCAAAGGAATTCATATCCATTGCCATTATACTAATTCCACTTCGATATTTTCCGAACATAAGCTCACCTTCACCCCTAAGTATTGGAGTAACAGCTCTTACGTGGTCCATTTCATCGATTTTTTCCACTAAATCTTTATTAAGCTTCTGATCAGTACTTCCGGCATAGTTACCATCCTCATCATATATAACACCATAAGTACTTACTGTTATAGCAGTAAGGCTACCATATTCCTTTACTTGAGTTTCAAAGCTTGTATCCATTCCATGGCCTATGGAAATTGTTATAATTATAAATAGGCAGCCTATGACCACACCTAGAACTGTCAGTATGGTTCGTACCTTCCTTCTAAACAAGCTCCTAATACCCATTTTGAATAAATCACTAATCTTCATAAAGATCAATTCCTTTTTTAATTTTCAATTTGGCTAGTAACGCTCCTAGAACTATACTTATGATAAGAACTCCGGAGGTAATTCCAATAACAAAGGGCCAGGAAGATAACAACGGATCCTTGACTTCCGGCATTCCTGTCTCCGTTCCAATATCTGTCCACATTTCATCTTCCATACCGTAGTCTATATTCATATCTTCACTATACTCAAAATCTTCATTGGATTCTTCAATAAAATCCTCTTCTATAACCTGCACTTCTTCAGTCATATCTGAATCCTCACTAACAATATTTTCTTCAATAATTATATTCTCTGTAGCATCAATATCAATCTCTTTCATTTCCCTCATTATATCCTTCCTTTCAATTACCTTACAAATATTCCTCATCCTCTTTACGAAGCTTGCTCTTATATATGCTAATAATAATCTTCCTGGTAACAGGTATAAATATTGCAATTATTACAACTTGAATTATTATAAATAACCATATAGGCACAATTGCCTTCTTAGGCTCAGGCATAATAGGATTAAATACGTCCATTCCCCCATCACCATTCATGCCTCCATCCCAAATCTGCTCTCCCATAATCGAGGCTTCAAATTCCTTGGTATAGACCTGTTCATCTCCATTGCTATCCTCATAGGTTACCTTAACTAAGCCCTTAGCCATACCCTCCATCATGGGAATAACTTCAAATTCTGCATAGGAACGATCTCCAGCATTTACATTTCCTATAAAATACATATCCCCTGATGAGCTTGAGAAATCTCCCTCAACAGTAGCTATTACATTATTAAGCATGGATTTTCCCATATTATAAAAATCAAAAGCTAAGGTTGCTGGTGCTCCCACCGTTACCATTCCATCATAGGAATATACATTAACATAATCTACAACTGGTCTTGCATTTTCAATAACCTGTAGGTTTAAACCTATTTCCGCAGTTTCACCAATATCTCCTGTAGTGGGATTTGGTTCAATCCCCTCATATTCGTACTCAATAATAACTATTACAGGATAAGCATTAGTAGCCGTATCAGATTTGACTTTCATCTCCAAGGACCCTGAAAAGGTCTCTCCTGGAGCTATTTTACTTACAAAGAAGCTATT
>CAZMYP010000101.1:0-7421 GCA_964570535.1 uncultured Herbinix sp. | reverse complement strand
TCGGGGGTTCGAATCCTCTAGCGCACGTTATTATTGTGTGATTGCATTCAGCAAGATTGTATGCAAACACACTTTTTTTGTATAATAGAAAAGCTTAATCTATAAAAAATACCCCTTAATTAGAGTTATTTACTTGCAGATTAGTATTTATATGTTAAAATAAGACAAAGGAGATCACGTATGAATAAAAAAGAATTTTTGGACTTATTAAGACAATCGTTAGAAGGGGAAGTAGATTCTAATATTTTGAATCAAAATATCAGATATTATAATGAATATATCAGCTATAATTCAGAAAAAAGTGAAGAAGATATAATTAGTGAGATTGGTGATCCTAGGCTTATAGCAAAGACAATTATTGAAGCTCAAAAGGTCTCTGGTCAGGAATTCTCTGGTAGTAGCAGCAAGTATGACAATAGTAGTAATAGAGCTTATTATAATGAGAATAATAGAGATAATGAATATCATAATTCGTCTAATAAACAATATATATTTGATGGAATAAAACCAGGATATAAAATACTTATAACGATTATATTGATATTAGTACTTGTATTAGTGCTTAAGATAAGCTGGGTGTTATTAAAGTTCGTTATGACCTTTTTTGTTCCAATTATCATTATATATATAGTATGGGTAATGTTAAGAAAACGATAAATAATAATTAATCGTGAAACGACCGCAAGGGGGAGCCAAGCGGTCGTTTCGATGAGGGGAGTATAAATAATTAATAAGGGGTTATAAGTACTTTGAAAAAACATCAAAGCACTTTATAAGTATAGTACAATTAGTAACACAATGCAAGGATAAAATTAATTAAATTTTAATAAACTACATGTAGTTATTACCAATATCATCAATAAATAATAAAATATGTAAAAATATTTAAATTATTAGGCATTAGTAATCTTTACTTATATAATAGTTTTTTATTATTGGCATGAATATTTCTTATAAATAAACAGATAATAATGATGCACTATCAAATCAACATCTTTATTAGGAGGCCAATAATGAACAATAATAATTCTAGAAACAGTAATAGTAATGACCAGACATCTAATGTAAGAAATACAACAAGCAACACATCAAATAACAACAGTAGAAATGCTAACAATGCTAATACTAGCAGAAATGCTAATGAAAACAAGACAAGTAATAACTCTAACTCACGCAATGCTAATAATTCCAATTTTAGTAGCACAGGCAATAATTCTAATCGTAATGCTAACAATGCTAATACTGGAAGAAATGCTAATGAAAAAAACACAAGTAATAATACTGGATCCAATCGAAATGCCAACAACCCCAGTAATATAGGAACAACAAACTATACTACAGGTAACAGCAGAAATGCAAGTGGAACCAGATGTAATGATTCTACTTCTAGAAATACTAATACAAATCGATTTAGAGATATGGATGATACACAGAACAATTATTAATTATATGGTCTCAGCAAAGATTGGTAGGCTAGCAATAGCCTACCTTTTTTAATATCTTTATATCAAAAGTTTTTTGTCGGAATATAATATATAGAGGGACTGAATAATTGCACACTTGTATGTGAATAGAAAGGAAGTGATAGTATAAAAATGTATTTTGATACAATTAGAGCAAATGATGTTGTTAATTATATTGGTCGTCCAAATGTATTAATTATTGATTTAAGAGAAAAAGAGGATTATCAAAAGGGGCATATTCCCTCTGCTATTAATATACCCTATGATAATTTAGATAGAGAAAGGATCAGATTTAATCATAATACATTATTGATTTTATATTGCGACAGGGGACATACCAGCCTTATGGCCTCCAGAGATTTGATGAAGTATGGATATAAAATTAAAAATTTACATGGTGGATTAGGTGCATATTATGGTAAACTAGTGTGAAGAACGTAATATATATTGACTGTGTAGGATTAAAACCTTACAATGCTATTAGGTCTTGTTAATGACATACTAGGAGGAAATAATGAGTAAATACGAATATATATCACCCTGTCATTTTGGTTTAGAGGCGGTATTAAAGAAAGAAATTACTGATTTGGGATATGAAATTACAAATGTAGATAATGGAAAGGTAAGCTATAGTGGTGATATCAATGCCTGTGCAAGAGCTAATATGTTTCTTAGGACCACTGAGCGTGTATTACTAAAGGTGGCTTCATTTAAAGCTGAGACCTTTGATGAATTGTTTGAGAACACAAAGTCTATTCCATGGGAGGAGTATATTCCAAGGGATGGTAAGTTTTGGGTAGCTAAGGCAAACTCCATTAATTCAAAATTATTTAGTCCTTCTGATATTCAATCAATTATGAAAAAGGCTATGGTTGATAGAATGAAGTTAAAATATAATATAGACTGGTTCGAGGAAAGTGGGAATTCATATCCCATTCGAGTTACTATTATGAAGGATGAAGTAACAGTATCCATTGATACATCAGGAGAATCACTTCATCGCAGAGGATACCGTAAGCTTACAAGCAAGGCGCCTATAACGGAGACCTTAGCTGCTGCACTAATAATGCTTACGCCTTGGAACAAGGATCGTATTCTGGTTGATCCTTTCTGTGGAAGTGGCACCATTCCTATTGAAGCAGCCTTAATAGGCGCTAATATTGCACCGGGGATTAGGAGAAGCTTTCTTGCAGAAACCTGGAACAACATATTTCCAGATAATATATGGGTCAGCACTAGGGAAGAGGCTAAAGATAAGATCCTCAAAGAAGTAGAGATGAATATTCAGGGCTATGATATAGATGGGGAGATTATTAAGGCAGCTAGACAGAATGCTAAATTTGCCGAAGTGGATCATTTGATACATTTTCAACAAAAGGAGCTATCAGAACTTAGTAGTAACAAAAAGTATGGCTTTATAATAACAAACCCACCATATGGGGAAAGATTAGAGGATCAAAAAGACCTACCGAATCTATATTCTCAGGTAGGAAAAGTATTTGGAACACTTGATTCGTGGTCCTATTATATTATTAGCGGATATGAGAATGCTGAGAAGTATATAGGTAATAAAGCAAGTAAAAACAGAAAAATATATAATGGTATGATGAAGACATACTTTTATCAATATATGGGTCCAAAGCCACCGAGGAAACCTTAATATCAAAAAAGAGAACACTATCCCTGTTTAATTTATAATATCAGGCTAGTGTTCTTTTTGGCTCCTTCTTATTTTGAAAGCCAATTATAAATATCCTTATATACCTCTTCTTTATTCAACTCATTTATCAATTCATGTCTGCAATCTGCATATATCTTATAGGATAAATTGGTGAATCCAAGCTTTTTATAAAGAAAAATCAATCTTTTAATATCCTTGCCATTGCCACCAACAGGATCCTCTTCACCACTAATTATATATATAGGAAGGTTGGATTTTGTTTTACATATTAGCTTGTTATCGGCTGCATTAACATTTAGTTTTAAAAGGTCCTTATAAAAAGACGTTGTACAAATAAAACCACAGAAAGGGTCATGAATATATGCTCCAACAATAGGATTACTTCTTGTTAACCAATCGTAAGCCGTTCGGTCTGATAATTTGGTATATTTTTTACTTTCAAATAAAAGCTTGTTCATAAATGGGGAGATATATTTTGCTCCCTTTATTTTAATTAAAAGGGAAGATACTCCTAAGGCAAAAAACAATAAAGGCTTTGGAGGAAAAGCAGTACCGGACAAAATAACTCCATTGTATTTGTCATGGACTTGGATTACATTTCGTGCGATTAATGAGCCCATGCTATGACCAAACAAAAAGAATTTTTTGCATTTATTATTTTTTTCTATATATTCACTAACAGTAATTGCATCATCAACAACAAGTTGATAACCATTATTGTAAGAAAAAAACCCAAGCTCATTTAACTTCTTGTCCTTGCCATGTCCTCTATGATCATATATATACACATCAAAATCTTGCTCTAATAGATATTGAGCAAATGAACTATAACGTCCTTGATGTTCCGCCATCCCATGTAATATTAAGATGCTAGCTTTTGGTTTCTTCCCACAACACATGTAAGTTAGTTTGGTAATATAACCATCCTTTTGGGTAATAGATATATAATTAATTGTAGTCATATGCATATCCCCTATTCGTTTTAACGATCACAATAAAGTTAATCACTATTTTATTATATAGACTCTACTTTTAAAATGCAATAAATAACATAGGCATTATTCTACGTTTTTCTGCAATAACGGATAAAATAATCAAAAATTTATTGTTTATTATGCTAAATTCAGATATAATCAACATATATATAACAAATAAAAGAGCTAGTTACTGGGGGGATATTATTTGGAGAAAACTTTGCTAAAAAAAGCGGCTTTTCAAAGTGTAGGATTAATGCTATGGGTAATAGTGCTGTCTTTTGCTATAGAGATGTACAATCCAGTAGCCATATCTGCAAATAACTCTCCTTTGGAGACGGAGAACGCTGAAGCTATAGATGAGCCTAACTTACAGGAAAGCTTTGCCGCATTAGAACCCAAATATATTGAAAATCAAGATGTACAAATATTAGATGACCCCCATCTGATTAAGACAAGCTTGGAAGGGGATATTAGCAAGGACATATTAAACCAACTAGGAGAACTGTATCTGGTAATAAGAAAACCGGAGGGAAAGGACCTTCAGCTTCAATTAGAGGATCTTTATATAACTAAGAGACTGCTGCTTAATATATCAGGCTTAACAGAGACTGATCCTAAGGCGGAGCATTTAGGGAGAGTTAATGGAGACAGTATATTTAAAGGAGAACCCCTCTATATCCATGAAGAGGGTACGCAAGCAGAACTAATAACAAAGGCTGATCCTAAGGATCCGATTAATGAGATTATTATTACAAGCCATATAGATGATATGGGACGCAATGTTCATGAGATTATGCTTAGTCTTGACCATGTATATACTCATTTTATTTACGAAGATGAGAATTTTTATTATATAGATTTAAAAAGACCTAAGGATGTATATGATAAGGTGTTGGTAATTGATTCGGGACATGGTGGTAAGGATCCTGGAGCTCTCTCTAGAGATGAGCGTATATATGAAAAGAATATCAACTTAGAAATATTATTGGAATTAAAGAAGTATCTTGATAAGGACAATATAAAAGTTTATTATACAAAGCTAACTGATGAAACCTTATACTTAAGGCCCCGTGTCACCTTAGCCAATGATGTGGAATGCGATTTTTTTATTAGTATTCACTGCAATTCCAGTACTTATAAAAGCCCAAATGGTACAGAAATACTTTATTATAACCATGAGAATAATAACATAAAAACAAAAGATCTGGCAAACATATTTAGTGAAGAAATATCAAATAATATACCATTAAAAAACAACGGTCTTATCCAAATGAGTAATAAGGAAGTTTTTATACTTAACAATGCCACAGTTCCTGCTATTATTATAGAAACTGGTTATATGTCATCTCCTAGAGATTTGAATTATTTGAATAGTGAGTACGGTCAGCAAACAATTGTAAAGGGAATTTATAGTGGTATTTGGCGAGCTTACGAAGAACTTATACCAAGCAAATAGTTGCTAGGAAATTGGAGATTTTTTATTATGAGGAAAATTATATTCGCAACCTCTAATGAGGGAAAGATGGATGAAATTAGAGATATACTAAAGGGTATGGATTTTAAGCTTTTATCACTTAAGGATATTGGAATTAAGATGGATATCGAGGAAAATGGTAAAAGCTTTGAAGAAAATGCTATTATAAAGGCAGAGGCAATTTCTAAAATGACTGGTGAGATTGTAATGGCGGATGATTCGGGACTTGAGGTGGATTATTTAGATAAAGCACCGGGGATATATTCTGCCAGGTATCTTGGAGAGGACACACCATATTCTGTAAAAAACTGCTATATTCTTAATCAGCTTAAAAATATAAGAATGGACCAGCGAAGTGCTAGATTTGTCTGTGTAATTGCTTGTTCATTTCCCGATGGTAATACCATCACAAGAACAGGCATTATTGAAGGGGCGATAGCAGAAAAAATAAGCGGATCTAATGGATTTGGATATGATCCTATATTTTTAGTGCCAGAACTTAAATGTACTACAGCAGAAATGCCAGCAGAACTTAAAAACCAGATAAGTCACCGTGGAAAGGCATTAAGGGCTATAAAAGAGGCCTTATCTGATTATTTGGCAAATAATAGCTAAGTGGAGACTTTATGAAGATACTTATAGTGAGTGATACTCATGGTTGGAATGAAAATTTGTTTAAAACAATAGAAAGAGTTAGTCCAATTGACTTGTTGATACATCTTGGAGATTTCGGAAGCAATGTGGAATATATAAGGTCGATTGCCACTTGTCCACTAGAAATCATTCCGGGAAATAATGATTTATTTAGTGGATTACCCAAGGAAAAGCTTATAAAGATTGGAAATTATTCAGTTCTACTGACTCACGGCCATAGATATGGTGTATATAATAATACCCATCTTATTAAGGAGGCAGCTCGGTCAAATAAAGCTGATATAGTAATGTTTGGACATACTCATCAACCAGTGATTGATTTAAGTGACAGTATTTGGGTAATTAATCCTGGCAGTATTTCATTACCCAGGCAAGGAGGGCGAATTCCAACCTTTATTATTATGGATATAGATAATAATGGTAAGGCGCATTTCACATTGAATTATTATAAGGAATAGAGGAAAAACCCTAAAAATACTGGGAACAGGGCAGATGTTCCATTAAAATTCATAATATTGAAAATAATGTTAAGCCAACCTACTTTTAGAAGAGAAAAGATTGAAATAGTTGTTGACAATAAAGGAATGCTATTATATAATAAATCTTGCGTCACGGCTGGAATAGCTAAAAGCCTTGAAAATACACAGTATGCAGTACCCTACTATATCATAAGATACCACAGTTAATGATAAGTAGTACAGGAACAACTTTTTTATCGGGGTGTGGCTCAGCTTGGCTAGAGTGCTTGATTTGGGATCAAGAGGTCGCAGGTTCGAATCCTGTCACCCCGACTTAGCAGTTATCTTGCTATCTTAATAATATCATAGCTAAGCTGTATGTGATAATTAATTGAATAATGCAAATAATATGCGGGTGTAGTTCAATGGTAGAACACTAGCCTTCCAAGCTAGATACGTGGGTTCGATTCCCATCACCCGCTTGATATGTGGACAGAAAAGGGTAGAACCTTTTGTTGACATACCATAAGTGCTAGTAGCTCAGTCGGATAGAGCAATGGCCTTCTAAGCCATGTGTCGGGGGTTCGAATCCCTCCTGGCACGTTTTCTTCTGTCTTTAAATTGCAGAATGAATTAATGTGGTAACAATTTTTTTATACATGGTGGGTATAGCGCAGTTGGTTAGCGCGCCAGATTGTGGCTCTGGAGGCCGAG
>CAZMYP010000100.1:4711-7536 GCA_964570535.1 uncultured Herbinix sp. | reverse complement strand
AACGATTGGGCAACTCTACCATCTATTTAGGTGAGAGTTTCGCAATTGCCTAAATGATAATTCTAAGCCCTGCAAAAGTAAGAATCTCCATCCTAGTATTACCAATATCTGTTATATAATATTAGACGATAATAACCATATAATGGTTCCACCTTGTTTAAGGGGGGTGGTGTCAGGCTTATTCGCATAACCTATAACAGCACAGTCAATCCTGCCAGAGATAGCATCATATAGACTAGTATTTGAATGATATCCAGCTGCTATTGCCACTGTATCCGAAAGGGGGTTTTAATTAGTGAGAAGAATTTCTAGCCTCTCTTAAGAACTTACTAAATGTAAAGGATGAGCTGATAGCTTCCAATAATAATCTCAATCTTCTGAGTTTGGACATTAAAGCTAGTGAGAGCTGATATACTGTCCATTATTCATTGTTGAAAGACTTCTTGCGGTTGTTTTTATGGCATATGCTCAAAAGGAATATAATTATCATATGCATATTGTTCTATTACAGAATCAGGGTAACCATAGCTAGTTAGCTTTACACATCCAGTGAATACATTTTCTTCGAGAGTTATGAGTCTCTCTGAAAGAGTGATGGGTACAAGATTCTCACAATTAGAAAATGCACCATATTTCAGCTCGGTGACAGTATCAAGATTAATACCCTCAAGCTTTGTACATTTATAAAATGCTTGATATTGTATCTGGCTAACACTGTCGGGAAGCTGAATGGATGATAAGGAGCTACACCCAGAAAAAGTTTCTTCTTTAATTACAATTAAACCGTATGAAAACGAAATCCGGGTCAGAACTTCCTTCACTTCAAGGAGCATTCCAATAACAACAAGAAAATCACCATGTAGGTCAAGCTCTTGTTCAATCCATGGCGTATCTTTGAATACTTAGGAACCTATGTTGTATACCGTGGGGTTTTTGTATATCATGTTTTATTTAATTTTTGAAACAACTATTTCTTTCACATCTTTTAGATCCTTTGCTTTAACGAAAGAGGGATAGGCATTTTCATCATACACAAGACCTTCTGCTGTCTCAATAAACATCCAACGCATACCATCGGGTAACCCATATTCGGCTAATTCAATCAAGGCAAGTGTCTTACCGTTCTCTTCGCGGATTGAAGTCTCATCATACTTAATCGGCATAAAGATACCGGTTGTTCCTACGGTTAACTGTGAAGACACATTTGTATCTTCAACTATTATGTCCCTACCTACTGGTGTAGGTAATAGGACAGTTACAGTCTTTCCCACTTCAAGACTTCCGCGTAACACATCACTTACCTCAATAGTCGCAATTGAACGATAATCTTTCCTACCATTATAGTTGCATACAATATTACGTATCTCTTTCACGGTGCCTTCAAAGGCTATTATTTCATAGTTATTGAATTTCGAATCAAAAAGTTCATCTTCAGATAATCCCACAAGATCATAGTTTTGTTGTATAGTAGGAGGGTTATCAACATAGTTCACCTTGACTCCATTTGATAGCTTTAGGTCAAAATCTCCACTGCCCTTATTCAGAAAAGGTATAGTAACTGCTATAGCTAATACCAAGCAGGCGGCAATGGTCATTAACGGCTTCCAATCAAATACTTTATCCATCATTATCTCCTTTCCTTCTTTAGCTTCGCCCGAGTGGTTACGAGCAAGTATTGAAGCGAGCATCCGCGCTTCGGCATCAGCGTTAGGCTCAATATTATTCCATGATTCAACAATTCGCTTGTTTTTCATCAAAACCACCTCCTAATCTTTCTTTGAGAATACCACGCGCCTCATACAGATAGTTACGGATGGTGGATTGCGGTTTTTGGAGGATATTCGAAATCTCCGGCGATGTGTAGCCTTCATAGTAGTAGAGGTAGACCACAGTCTTGTATTTGTCGGGCAATCCCATGACTACTTCAAATGTATAGTCGATATTAATATTCACCGAGCTTAACAGGTTTTCATAATCTGCTAAATCCGCACGCTTTCTAAACCAGTGCTTAAGGCTGTTTTTACAGACGTTCGTTGCAACTCGAATGAGCCATGCCTTTTCGTATTCCTCGCTCTCAAAAACCACCCCTGACTTAATCATCTTATAGAATGTGTCCTGAACGGCATCCTCGGTATCGAATTGATTCTTCATATAGGCGAAGCAGACTCGGTAGACTGTTTTCATTTGACGCTTATATATCTCCATAATCTCTTTGTCCGTACGTAACAAAGATTTTGTCATCACTTTGCCCCCTTTCACTACTAATACAATTGAGCATGCCGAAGTGTCGGATAAAATTAATGACTCTGTCACAACATATTATTGATATTTAGTATGGTTTTTAGCAGAGCTAAAATTTTGCTCTACTCGATTGAATCTTTCATAAGCCATATTTGTTTTCATTCTCAGTATAATTACATTTTTCTTGAATTTTTTTACTTTTGTTCACACTTGTCACCAAAAACGAATCAATTTCTTAATACATACTACAACAAATATCATAATTTTACCATTGTAAATTAATATTGTGTTAGTGTTGATTCCTTAGGAATATCAGAATTCTAAGTGAGAATTATTTTGTCTACCAACCTCCCAGTCGAATAAGTAAGAGGAATCTCACCTCTCTTATTGTGTAGTTCCAGAGTTTCTTTTTATCATCTGTCCATCTCTTGTGACAAAAGGTGTTGTAAGCCATCTGTTTATATATAATCAGACCCACTTTTCTTTCACATGTCTTAGTACCACTTTCATAAGCAGTTCATATGACGAAATGACAACGGAAAATAGTTTTTGGCAAAGGGACTTTTCTATTTTTATAATCCCTA
>CAZMYP010000100.1:0-4611 GCA_964570535.1 uncultured Herbinix sp. | reverse complement strand
ATGACAACGGAAAATAGTTTTTGGCAAAGGGACTTTTCTATTTTTATAATCCCTACAGTTAATTGAAGCTATCAAGTTTATAAGACAGATTGACAATCATCTAAAAGTTAATCCTATAGCAAGATTTATTACATTTTCAAGTTGGTTTATAAAGGATGAAATTATATATAATCTGATGCATGAGATCTATCTAAGTGATATCATAAGAATTGAAAAATCTAGATTTGGTTTAACTGATGAAGGCTGCAAGCTTGTTTTGAATGGTGAAAGTAGCCATATGGTTTGGTGGAGAAAACAGAGCTTTGATTCTATAGCAGAGAAGTTCAAGCAGTTTGCACCTAATGCAGAAATCGTAAAGTAATACATAGATAATATAACTAAATACATAAGAAATAAAATCCCTCCAAAATAGATTTTGGTTATTTTCATATCTACTTTAGAGGGATTAAAACCGAGTAACTAGCCGTAACCACCGTGGTGTAGTCGCTACCAATCTTGTAAGTGCTGACGCCATGATTTAATATTTATATTATATGCAATATTCTCTGCCAAATCATTAATATAATTTGTAATACATACCAGTTCAGATTCTGCCTTAGTTATTTCTGTGTTGATCATTGCTCCTGTTAATTTTGTGTTTATTTCTTCTGCTCTTAATGTATAAGGAGTTACAAATTCATCAGAATAAATAGTATTCTCTGATACAACATCATTGTATAGTATACAGTTTCAGCAAAAATCGTTCAAAACTCTCTATAAATAGCAATATCCCATTAATAATCCCTAACTTCTTATTATTTCGTATTAATTTTTCTGTTCCTTTCAATTTTATATCATACATATTAATGCATTCTTCAATTTATCAAAAATCATCTTAGTACTAAATACATATGCTTTTAATTACAACAATACACACACAGAAGCACTTTTTCCATCTGTCCTAATCGTAATAGCTCCACTTTCATAGGTTATATACACATTACTTCCGATATCAGCCAGCCAGTCTAGTAATTCCACATTGGGGTGCCTATATTTATTCATTAGAATTACGATATTGATACAATTCAACGATGAACACGCAAAGGGAAAAAATGCACAGTGTGCTGTATAACGATACCGCATCACTGTGCATTTCTCGATGATAGAAGGTGTGTTTATAACTTGTATTCAAGTTATTTTTTTGGTCTAAATCCTCTTCTGTCGGCAATCTTGGCATAATCCTTCGAACACCGCTCGGTGTCTTTCAATGGTATAACCTGTTTTTTTAGCCGTCTGTTTATCCAGATCAGAATGGTATATCAATGGCACATCGCACACCATGTCACATTCTGTACATAGAAAGTGGTAATGCTTATCCAATTGTCCTTCAAAGCGGTCAGTATTTGGAAGCTTAACCTTGAGTATTTCTCCTTGCTGAACTAAAAAGTTTAGATTGCGATATACCGTGCCGCGGCTGATTCTGCCGTCGCTGAATCGAACATCATGATATATCTGATCCGCACTAGGATGGTCGCAACGCGCCCGAACCGCATCTAAAACCATCTGACGCTGTTTGGTATTTCGCTGCTGCTTCATGAGTGAACACTTCCTTTAGACATTGATGGTTACAATGAGCTCGAAAGAGTAGCCTGAACCAAACCGTTATGATCCAGTTTAGAAAACTCCCGTACCTTATCCATGTTCAGTCCAACAGCTTTAGTAAAGCGCTCACCATATTCCGGATCGGCTAGATAACAGTGTACTGCATGGCGATACTTAATGTTTTCAGTAACAGAAGCCATATCTGCGGCGGTATTTTCGATCAGAATTTGCTTCTTATCTTCCGTCAGCACGCGCCACAAATTTCCACCAGCTCGGAAGCAATCATCTGTGGGGTCATCTTTAGGATCGTAGCGGTACATAGCGCCTTCTAAATCCAGCGGCGGTTCCATTACTTCGGGTTGCGCGGTCCATGCGCCATAACTGTTTGGAGTGTAAGCTGGTGCGCCACCGTAGTTACCGTCCACCCGCATTGCACCATCACGATGATATTCATTGACCTCGACTTTTGCACGATTCACTGGAATCTGGTTGTGATTGACTCCCAAACGGTATCGCTGTGCGTCACCGTAAGAAAACAGCCTCCCTTGTAGGAAACGATCAGGACTGAACCCGATACCGGGAACAACATGCGCAGGCGTAAAGGCCGCCTGCTCTACTTCAGCAAAGTAGTTCTCTGGATTACGGTTCAGCTCGAGAACGCCAACCTCAATAAGAGGATACTCTGCGTGGCGCCAGATTTTGGTGATATCAAAGGGGTTCTCATAATGATTTTTTGCCTGTTCTTCGGTCATGATCTGCACATACATCGTCCACTTGGGAAAATCTCCGCGCTCAATTGCCTCGTACAAATCCTTGCCGTGGTATTCACGGTCCATCCCGTTAATCTTGGCAGCCTCCTCGTTTGAGAGGTTCTTAATACCTTGCTGAGTCTTAAAATGGAACTTGCACCATATGCGTTCATTTTTCTCGTTGTAGAAAGAGAAAGTGTGCTCGCCAAAGAAATGCATATTGCGGAAGGAGGCAGGAATGCCCCGATCACTCATGACAACAGTAATTTGATGGAAGCATTCAGGTAAAAGTGTCCAGAAATCCCAGTTGTTTTGAGCGGAGCGGCGGCCGGTACGGGGGTCGCGCTTGACTGCACGGTTCAGGTCGGAAAAGTTATGTACATCACGAATAAAGAAAGTTGGAGTATTGTTGCCGACCAGATCCCAGTTGCCCTCCTCGGTGTAAAACTTCACGGCAACTCCACGTATATCACGCTCACAATCAGCTGCGCCGCGCTCGCCAGCAACAGTTGAAAACCTGATAAACAACTCGGTCTCTGCACCAGGTTGAAGGACCTTTGCCTTGGTATACTGGGAGATTTCATGTGTCACAGTAAGCTTGCCATAAGCGCCCCAACCTTTGGCGTGCATACGGCGTTCTGGTATAACCTCACGATTGAAGTGCGCCATTTTTTCCATCAGCCATACATCCTGCATAACGACAGGACCTCGGGGACCGGCGGTAATAGAGTTTTCATTGTCGGCTACCGGGGCACCGACCTCGTTTGTGAGTTTTTTATAATCGTTCATGATAATGCTCCTTTCATTTTTGCATATATAAATATCTTAGAGATATTTGTATTTATAATGATAGACACATAGCTAGCATCCACAAATAAGAACAGGTCTTTGGCAACATGAGCATACCGATTTTGGGATTTCTATTTGCCAACACCACTACTGGTAAATAAAATGCAAAACTGAGGGAAATAGCAAGCCACATCAAACTTAATCCCGACAGATTGCTTCTTTGCAGAAAGAATAGCACTGCGACTATGGCACCTTGCAGAAAAAACGGGATATTACGAACAATTCCCCATGTTACCGGAGGATAACGCTCCTGCCATTTGTTCTGAGGTAACATGCATAGAAAAACACGTACAACCGTTAGTGTATAAATCATATAGGACCAGAAGCTTATGTCTTTCGGCGAAGTAACAAGAACTCCAATCTGCCAAAGAAGTAGATAAAACAATGTCATGGTGATAGAAGTCACCTGCTTTCCGGTTCCAAGTGCCTTTCGCAGTTGTTCCTCTCTGCCTGTCCTGATAACGAGGAGGCGTGGTAACAGATGAAAAGCATCACCTCCGACCAAGACCAAAGCCATAATGCCTGTCAGTATGCGTGCAGGATTTCCTTGACTGCTAAGAAGAAGTATAATAGCCAAAATCAACGCAGAAAAAAGATATAATATATCGAATAATGCTTCAACTGTTCCGAATACACGTTTCATTCTATTCTGTCCTTCTTTCTGTCTTTGGCTATAGACATGTACAGGATATGAATTGTAACAGAGGTTCCGACGAGGAAAAGAAATAATGCAATCCATAGGCTTCTAATTAGAACCATAGAGATAACAAGCATTCCCCAAAGCCAAACCACACTGAGCCATACAGTCTTACGAGATAGGCCGTTTCTGAATTCGTAGTTTTCGATATGCTCCCTGAAATATGAAATTTTTAATATCTGGGCCTTAATTTGAGGCGATGATGAAAAGCATGCAACAGAAACCAAAACAAAAGGTGTTGTTGGCCACACAGGCAACAACAAACCTATAGCTCCCAAGCCCAGAAATATAAAACCGAGTGCTGTGAGTAACATTATTTTAAGTTGCAACTTATCACCACCTTTTCGTTATTGTTATTAGGACTTATTACTATTATATCATAACAGATTGTCTTTACAACAGATAAAAAAAATTAGGAATGGGATTATATTTAGAATAATGTATTCCTACTCCATGTATTTCTCAACCGACATCCTCTTCCCATCGGTCTTAATGGTAATAGCCCCACTTTCATAAGTTTTAACCACTTCACTTCCCACATCATCTACCCTATCCAATAGCTCTTCATGGGGATGACCGTACCTATTCGTTAGGACAAAGAAAATGATACAATCATAACGATTGTACCATTAGGGGTGTTCAAAGGGGTGTTCATTTGAACACCACTACTAAATGCATTATTTCTTGTTAAATTCAGTATCCTTAACAAAGGTCCAAACTGGAATTGAACAAAAT
>CAZMYP010000099.1:0-7593 GCA_964570535.1 uncultured Herbinix sp. | reverse complement strand
TGTTAACTACCGAATTAATCCTGCTACGGCTTTAAAGGGGATTAACATCTTGGTAGAGGAAGGAATTATTTATAAGAAACGAGGGGTAGGAATGTTTGTAGCTAATGGGGCTGTAGAGCAGCTTAAGGGAAAAAGAAAGGAACAGTTTTTTGATAACTACATCAAAAACCTTGTAGAGGAAGCAATTCGTCTAGGTATCACTAAGGATGAGATTATAACATTGTTAGAAAGAAGGTATGTGAAATGAGTATAGAGATTAAAAATATTAGTAAGAACTTTGGCAATACCTGTGCACTAGATGGAGTAAGCATTAATTTTGAAGAAAATAGAATCTACGGATTGCTTGGAAGAAATGGTGCAGGAAAAACCACCTTGCTTAACATAATTACTAATCGTATATTTGCAGATAAGGGTGAAGTTCTTGTGGATAACATGTCTTCAAAGGAAAATGGTCAGGCATTAAGGAAAATATACATGATGGGTGAGAAGAACTTCTATCCAGAAAATATGAAAATCAAAGAGATCTTTCGCTGGACAAAGGAATTTTATCCAAGCTTTGATACAGAATATGCTAATAAGTTAGCGAATATATTTGAACTTAACCTTAATAAAAATGTTAAGTCCTTATCCACCGGATATAATTCTATATTCAAGGTTATTATTGCCCTATCTGTTAATACGCCCTATGTACTGTTGGATGAGCCTGTATTGGGGCTTGATGCAAATCACAGGGATATATTCTATAAGCTTCTTATAGAAAGGTATAGTAATTATCCTGCCACCTACGTAATATCTACTCACCTGATTGAAGAGGTATCCAATGTTATAGAGGATGTTGTCATTATTAAGAAGGGCAGGATAATCAAGAACGAATCTAGGGAAGAGCTTATGTCAGTAGGCTACACCGTATCAGGCATGGCAGGTATTGTTGATGAATACGTCAAGGGGAAAGAAGTGATTGGCGCTGATTCTGTAGGTGGATTAAAATCGGCCTACATCATGGGGAAAGTAAACAGGAATGAGGTACCCGAGGGACTAGAGATAACTAGGATGGATCTGCAGAAGCTGTTTGTTCAGCTTACTAATATATAATACGAGGAGAGATTATGATGGATATTATAGTTGCAACAAAATATCAATTAAAGGAATATATTAAGTCGGTTAAAATTTTTTACCTTGTAATAGCTCTTGTAATTACTTTCTTTGGAGTGATAAGTATCAGTGAATCAGGTAATTTTGAAAATAGTATTGGAGTTGAAGGCTCAACAATAATATTTTTGTTTATACTAGGCCTGAATTCATTTAGAGAAACATTTCTTATGATACTTCAAAACGGAAGTACAAGAAAAGCCATGTTTATAGGAAGGCTAATAACAATATTAATCACCAGTGTATTTATGGCTGTGCTTGATAGATTTATAGTTAATGTAGTAGGACTACTAAGCGATTTAAGTGTTAGCAACCTTGTAAATGGAATATATGAAAGTCTATATGAGAAAAGAGCTGGATCCTTGCATATAGTTGTAATGAATCTTGAAGCTATTCTTATATCTATAGGCATTTACGCCGCTGTTATGGTTGCGGGATATTTTATAACAACAGCCTATTATAGAATGAGCAAAATAATGAAGATTGTAGTATCAATCGGTGTACCGATATCGTTTGTTATTCTGTTACCTGTTCTCGATTCACTTGTATTTGGCGGAAGGGTATCAGTAGTACTGGGAAGGTTTTTCAGACTCGTATTTGGCGGTAAAGCAGGTAATCCATATAATTTACTGTTAACTTGTATATTATTCATTGCAGCAGGAGTTGGATTAACATGGTTATTGATTAGAAAGGCTGTAGAGAAGAATTAATGTTCAAGAATTTCTTTAATTTTAGGATTGATATTTGGTTTGAATCTTGCTTAGAACTTAATACTTAATGAAAGATCTTGGGAAAGTTAGTAAAATCTAGCTTTCCTGTTTTATTATCATATAATCAAATTGTGATGAGGTGAAAGAAACGAAGAATAAATTAGTACTAATTGCTCCGGAGAATCTTATCCATGGCCCTCCCTTTTGCTAATTCATCGATTAGCTTATCTAAGTAGCGAATCTCCTGCATTATAGGCTCCTCAATATCTTCTACACGGATTCCACATACGACTCCCTTGATCAAAGTACGTAATGGGTTTAACTGAGGAGCTTCCAAAAAGAAAGTCTCACAGTCAATCTCCTTTTCTAATTGAGCATCTAATTCTTCTTGACAATATCCTGTTAGCCATATAATAATTTTATCGACTTCTATTTTGCTACGTCCCTTTCGCTCTACTTTAGCAATATAAAGAGGATAGACTTTTGCGAAGCTCATGGTATAGATACGATGTTTTTGCATGATATCACCTTTCTGATATAATTAGTGTGGGTAAGGAATTTATATTTAATTATATAGAGAAATATGGTATTATTAGTTAATGTTAGCAATATTGTAGCTGTTACGAAATAGGATCTATACTTGGTAGAATGCATGATTTAGATATTATTATACCAGAAAATGATAAAATTAAAAACTAATCTAGAATGTACGAGTGGAAAGAATGTTGTCTGAGTAGTGAATTTGAGGAGAGAAAGAATGCATAAGATACTTATTGTCGAAGATGATACAACCATAGGAAATATTATACGAGATTATCTTGCTTCTTGGAGTATGATTACTCGCTGTGTGACTGATTATCAGAAGGTAATGTCAGAGTTTGCTGAGTTTTCCCCACAACTGGTACTTATGGATATATCGCTGCCGTTTTATAATGGTTATCATTGGTGTAGTGAGATTAGAAAGGTCTCCCAGGTACCAATTATTTTCATCTCCTCAGCATCGGATAATATGAATGTTGTCATGGCCATAAATATGGGAGGCGATGATTTTATTGCCAAGCCCTTCGACTTGACTATTTTAGTGGCGAAGGTACAGGCTCTCCTTAGGCGGACCTATGATTTTACCTATGGAGGTGACATGCTAGAGCACAAGGGTGTAATTCTTAATCTATCTGAAAATTCATTATTATATGAAGGAAACAAACTTGACCTAACGAAGAATGAGCTTAGGATTCTACAGGTTTTATTTGAGCAACGGGGAAAGGTGGTAAGCCGAGATACCTTAATGTATCGAATATGGGAAACAGACGATTTCATAGATGAGAATACATTGACTGTTAATATAACTAGACTAAGAAAAAAGCTTTACAGTGCAGGGATAGAGGAGTTTATTACCACAAAGAAAGGATTGGGTTACATGGTGGACTGATATGAGAATATTATGGTCATATTTGAGATATAAAGAAAAACTAATAATGGCACTTATGATCTTTGTAGGAATATTCACGGTAGTTTTTTCACTGTATGAGCTGCCGGTGGAGGCAGTAGTCTATGCAAGCCTATTATGCTTCGCACTATTAGTGCTGTATGGTATATATGATTATGTTATATTTTTAAGAAAGCATCGTAGGCTATATGAGCTTAAGTCAGATATTGCTATATCGGTAGATATGCTACCTGTAGCAATGAATCAGATCGAACAGGATTATCGAGACTTGGTTCAGGCTTTATTTATGGACAAGCAACAATACATCGCCAGAAGTGATAGAGAAAGATCCGATATGCTAGATTATTATACATTATGGGTTCACCAGATCAAAACTCCTATTGCAGCTATGAGATTAATTTTTCAAGGGGATGCGACAGATCAATATAATGAGCTACAGGCTCAGCTATTTAAGATCGAACAATATGTTGAGATGGTGATGGCATATCTTCGTGTAGGTAGTGAGAGCACAGACTTTCTGCTAAAGGAGTATGAACTAGAGGGAATGGTAAAACAAGCTGTCCGCAAATATGCCTCCATGTTTATCCGAAAGAAAATTAGTGTAAAGCTGGGGCAATTAAAAGCTAAGGTATTAACTGACGAAAAGTGGCTCTGTTTTGTTATCGAGCAGGTAATATCCAATGCCATAAAATATACTAAGGATGGTAATATCACTATTGACTCAGAATATGAAACCACATTAGTAATCCGTGACACTGGTATAGGTATAGCTCCGGAGGATTTACCTCGTATCTGTGAAAAGGGCTTTACAGGCTACAATGGAAGAAGTGATAAAAGGGCTTCTGGAATAGGTTTATATCTTACGAAACAAATATTGATGAAGCTGGGACATGCCATTTCATTTGAATCTGAGGTTGGAAAAGGGACAATAGTGCGTATTGAATTAGGTTCAAGACCAACTATAACATTTTAAAATATATAATAAGCCTACCTTCAGACAAATGAATGTAGGCTATTCTTTATCTTTTATAATAAATTATTCAATACTAATAAATCATTGTAGCTTACAAAAATGTAAGAATTGGATTAATATTGTAAGGTGAATCGATGGCAGGATAGGTAAGCAAATCGCTAAAATGAGTGTATGAAAATAAGGAGGTTATTAAGATGTCATTATTAGAAGTAAAAAATCTTAAAAAGATATATACTACTCGTTTTGGTGGTAATCATGTACAGGCACTGTCAAATGTAAGCTTTTCAGTAGATGCCGGTGAATATGTTTCCATCATGGGTGAATCCGGTTCAGGTAAAACAACTCTATTAAATATACTTGCTGCTCTGGATAAACCAACAAGCGGTGATGTTCTGCTAACAGGAAGAAATATGGCAGATATTAAGGACAAGGATATTTCGGCCTTTCGCAGGGATAATCTAGGCTTTGTATTCCAGGATTTTAACCTACTGGATACCTTTTCAATACAGGATAATATATTCCTACCCTTGGTATTGGCAGGGAAGGATTATAAGGAGATGGAGCAACATCTAAGGCCAATAGCAGAGAAACTGAGAATTACAGATATTCTAAAAAAATATCCCTATGAGGTATCTGGAGGTCAGAAGCAGAGGACGGCAGTTTGCCGTGCCCTAATCACTCATCCTCAGATTGTACTGGCTGATGAGCCCACTGGAGCGTTGGATTCGAAATCAACAGATCAGCTACTTCATCTATTTGGTAAGATTAACGAAGAAGGTCAGACAATTCTTATGGTGACTCATTCCATTAAGGCTGCAAGCCATGCAAAGCGTGTTATGTTTATTAAGGACGGAATCGTATATCATCAGATTTATCGAGGAAATTCCAGCTATGACGAGATGTATCAGAAGATTTCGGATACTTTAACTTTGCTTACTACCGGAGGTGACACAAATGCGTAAAGGTCTATTTGCCTCCCTTGCGTTGCAGAATATTCGTAAAAACAGTAAATTTTATTACCCATATATATTGACAATAATCTGTACTGTGGCAAGCTTCTATATTATGTGTGCTATAGCTACAGATGGAGGTGTATCAAAACTGCGGGGGGCGGAGTATGTCTCATTTATGATGGTTATGGGGTTATTTATTGCCGGTATATTTGCTGTGCTTTTACTTTTATATACCAATAGCTTTCTCATGAAACGTCGCCATAAGGAGTTGGCATTATATAATATACTAGGAATGGAAAAAAGACATATTGCAGGAATCCTTTGCTATGAATCCATCTATGTGGCTCTGCTTGGCATTATTGGTGGATTGCTTACCGGTATACTGTTTCATAAGCTGGTAACCCTTGCTTTATTCAGATTACTTCGCTTTGAGGTGCCCTTCGGATTTATGGTATCCACTACAGCAATTAAAATAGCAGTAATTCTCTTTTCCTCCATCATTGGGATAACTCTACTTCTAAATCTGCGACGAATTAGCAAGGCGAATCCGATCGAGCTGCTTCAAAGCTCTAATACTGGAGAGAGGGAGCCAAAAAGCAAATGGTTGCTGACAATAATTGGAGTTCTGTCTCTTGGTGCCGGATATTATATCGCCCTATTCACTGAATCAGCAATGAAGGCCTTGGGGCTCTACTTTATCGCTGTATTTCTTGTGATGATAGGTACCTACTGCTTGTTTACAGCGATTAGTATTGTTATCTTAAAGCTACTTCGTAGAAACAAAAAACTATATTATAATACAAAAAATTTTATTGGCATATCCGGGATGCTATATCGAATGAAACAGAACGCTATAGGTCTCGCAAATATATGTATACTGTCTACCATGGTATTGGTTATGGTATCAGGTACGCTTTCTCTATATCTTGGATCAGAGGATTTGCTTAATAAGCTATATCCCGGACAAATCATACCACAGGTTGTACTTAAAAATGAGACAGAGAATGAATTTCAAAAGGATCGGATGGTAGAAGAGATAACGAAAGTATTAAGTCAAAACAATGAAACTATAAAAAGATTTGATGACTATACCTATCTTGCCTTTGCTGTTGGCCAAGGAGACGGATACTACCATTCCAATTTTGAGCGAGGCTACAATATAAATTTTGTACAACTATACTTCATAACAGCCGAGGACTATTCAAGAGTAAGCAAAGGAGTAGTGGAATTAGAGGAGGATGAAATCTTATTTTTCAGTGATAGATTAAATAAACTGGAAAATATCCGTATTGAGCTTGGCGGTGAATCCTATGATTTTAATATTAAAGAAAGGCTTAGTAGTTTTCCCTCATTAGCTAATGTGGATTCCTATATGGTAGACACTGGCTTTATTGTGGTGAGGGATGGGGTGGTTCTGCAAAGACTATATAAAAGCCAAAGGCTTGCCTATAATGAGATGGCTAGTAATTTAAAGTGGGCAGCAGTTATAGATATAGATCAGAAGGAAGAGGTACAAATCAGATATGCTGAGGAAATAAGTAGTATATCTTCGATTGATGGGATTGGAGATTATCACTCCTTTAGAGTGGATACAAGAGCTCAAAATGAAACAGAGGCCTATGCCATGACCGGTGGCTTCCTGTTCCTCGGACTGTTTTTAGGATTTCTTTTCATCATGGCTACCGTTTTAATTATATACTATAAGCAAATCTCTGAGGGATATGAGGATAAAGGCCGCTTTGAGATTATGCAAAAGGTTGGTCTACCGAAGAAGGAGATTAAGCGTTCCATCAATATGCAGATTCTAATTGTATTTTTTGCACCCCTGATTGTAGCGGCAATTCATGTGGCCTTTGATTTTAGGTTAATGCTGAAGCTTCTGACCCTATTCGCCCTTACAAATGTGAAGCTAACCATGCTATGTACTCTAGGAACCTTGTTGAGTTTTGCTATAATCTATGGAATTGTCTATGGGTTAACTGCTAAGTCCTATTATAAAATTGTCAGCAGCAAATAGTTATATATTGGAAAGGAGAAGATCGTATTATATGAGCGCTTACATCTTTGATATTTAGAAAGAGCAGATATATTAGCAGCTAGAAAATAGAAAAATAAAAGGTGTTGTTGTAATATAACAATCAGGATATTATTGCTACAACACCTTTTAGCTTTATTGAGGAAATACAGCTAGAAACGTTTATTATTATCATTTTGATATGGAAAATCATTTCTATTACTATGACAATCTTTACCCTGCGCTCATAGTAAGCATGCTTTATAAGGCAACCGGACTTTCACAAGAACAAGATAGTCTATGAAACTGGATAGTATCCAAGAACTGGTTGTAAGTTTTTTGTGTAA
>CAZMYP010000098.1:0-7635 GCA_964570535.1 uncultured Herbinix sp. | reverse complement strand
AACACCAACACCAACACCAACACCAACACCAACACCGACACCGATACCGACACCAGCTCCAACACCTGTGCCGGATCAGATTTTGGAGATTGCCAATAATACGGTTTATACATTTATCGATGGATCAAAAGAAGCTTATGTATGTAATACTGTACATCTTAATGTGTATCAAAATATAGCGGCTTATAATACATTTTTATATGATATATATGGTAACCCAGTGATGCTAAGCAGTGGTCAGAAGGTTACGGTTGATAATGTAGTTCAAGTAAATGGAGAAGTATGGTATCATATTTTGGCCAGCAATGATGTGGCAGGACATGTAAGGGCTGAATATATATATATTGGTTCAGAATTGCCAAATGACTCTACTAATCCTTATGTACCGGGACAACCAGCTGGTCCATCAGATCCTATACCCACCCCAATGCCTACCCCTTCCTATCCTGACAATGTGGACTTTGAAACAAAGCTTGTAATGGAAGGCTTTCCAGAGGATTATAAGGTTGCCTTAAGAAGGTTACATGCGATTAATCCAAATTGGGTGTTTGAAGCATATCACACGGGACTGGACTGGAACACGGTAATAGATCAGGAGAGTATTCCAGGTAAGAATACTATTCCAAATTCCAAGAGTGTAGAATGGTTATCCTTTGATAAGGGTGCCTATGATTGGAAAAAAGATAAATTTGTTGTTTATGATGGATCATATTGGGTAACAGCTTCAAGAGCTGCTATTGAATATTATATGGATCCCAGAAACTTTTTTACAGAGGAGTGTATATTCCAATTTGAACTTCTTAGATACCAAGGCATTTACCAAGACAAAAGCGGAGTTGAGAATATATTAAAGGGAACCGCATTACATAATACTTCCTACTCCTTCCTAGATGATTCAGGAAATTATAAGACCTATACTTATGGTGAAACCTTTGTTAAGGCAGCTGAATACTCAGGAGTAAGCCCATATCATTTGGCATCAAGAGTAAAGCAGGAGGTAGTAACCGGATCAGCGACCTTAAGTAACAGTGTATCAGGAACCTACAAGGGCTATGAGGGATATTACAACTTTTATAATATTGGAGCAAATGATAGTCCTGGTGGTGGTGCGATTGCCAATGGTCTTACTTATGCCAGAAATGGCACTAAGAATGCCGCAACTAATGAAAAGTACCTGATTCCCTGGACAAATCCCTATAAATCCATAGTGGGAGGTTCATATTTCCTTGGAAGTACCTATATTAATAGGGGACAGGATACGGTTTATTTGCAGAAATTTAACGTTACTCCTACATCTACATATTTTCATCAATATATGACTAATGTGGAAGCACCATGGGCTGAATCAAGAAAGATTGCTACGGCCTATAAAAGTGTGAAGGAGTCACCGGTTATATTCTCCATACCAGTATATTTAAATATGCCGACAAATCCATCACCTAGGCCAACGACACAGTTTAATCCGAATAATCGTTTGAAGAGCTTAGAGGTCTATGACCTAAGCAACAACCAGCTTGCAATAACACCTACCTTTGACCAGACAGAATATAATTATTATCTAATTGTGCACAATGAGGTTGAGGCGGTACAGGTAAAGGCTTCACCTGTAAGTAAGAAGGCAAATGTGTTTGGAGGAGGCGACATTCCATTATCTGTGGGAAATAATGAGATAATTATACCGGTAATCGCCGAGAATGGTGATACTGCAAACTATATAATTAATATTGTTAGGGAGTAATATATCAGCCATAATACTAATTAATACAGGCTGGAATTCCAGGTTATAAAATGACTCCGGCCCGTAAGGAGTATGACTTACTGGCCGGGGTTTTTATCTTATTGAGTATTTTATCCTATAAAATAAAATAAAAACAATATTGTTTCTTGCAATGATTATGTTATTATTAAACAAAAGGGGGAAAGGTAATGAAAAGGAGAATTTTTAAGATATTGACATTTTGCCTTTTATTTATATTAGGTGGATATTTGAATATTAATGGAGTAAGTGCATCCAGTGTAGATATAGAGATTACAACTGATGAAAACCAGGTAACTGTTGGGGAAAAGGTATATGTTTATATAAACTTTGATTCTGGCAATATGTTTGAAGACATTGAAGCTAATTTGGTCTATGATGAGAATATCCTTGAATATAAAAACGGGGCATCCTTTATCACAGGCAACAGCGGATTTTTAAAGATTTCTGATATAAATATCTCGGAAGGCTCTGAAAGTAGAAAATATGCCTTGGAGTTTGAAGCAATAAAAGTAGGTAAATGTGAAATAGAGTTTAGTGGATCCATAATGGTATATGATTATGATTCTAAGGATCCCATGTCTGTATTTTCCAACTCTCTTGAACTAGAAGTAATAGCAGCCCAGACTGCTTCAGATAATGGAAATCTTGCATCTTTAAAGATAAGCCCTTCTGAACTGACTCCGGCTTTTGACAAGAATATATTAGAGTATAATACAAGTGTTAACCATGACATTGAGAGGCTTATTGTGGTAGCTCTGCCAGAGGATGATAAGTCAACTGTTCGTGTAGTTGGTAATGAACTGCTAAAAGAGGGAGATAATAAAATTGTTATTTCTGTCAGTGCCGAATCCGGAAAGGTCATAGAATATAATATCAATGTAATTAGGGATAATGCTCCTGAGGAAAATGAGGATACTAGTCCAATAATAGCAGATAATAAGCATGGAAGCTTTGAACTTGTTCGCTCGGGTGAGGATATTTTTGCTATATATGGTGGAAAATATAAAATAGTTCAGCCCTCTGACAGTGTAGTAATACCTAATGGTTATACAAGAAGTAAAATAATTATTTCAGGGATTTCTATAGAGGTTTTTTCTTCAGAACAGCTTGATAGTGAGTTTTTATTAATATATGCTGAGAATGAGTTAGGGGTAGCTGGCTTTTATAGCTATGATAAAATAGAAAAAACTATGCAGCGTTATGTTGCTAAATCTCCTTATGCTGTAGAGTCAGTGGATAATGCAAAAGACATCTTAGATTCTAAGGAATATAGTTCGAGGCTTAACAAATCAGCTATAATAATAGCATTACTAGGTGGGTTCTGTGCCTTATTTGCAGTCTTAGCTATCCGATTTTATATGAAGTCAAGAGGATATAAGGAAGACGATATTTAATATGAATACTTATTAAAATATTTTTATATATGATATTGACAAACATAGGCGCCTGTTATATTATATGTATAACAGATATAACGAAGCAACATTTGTTAACCGCTAAAACGGCAGGAGGTTTCTATGTATGTGAAGATTGATTTTAACAGTGACGAGGCAATTTATATACAATTAACTAATCAAATCATATATGGCATTGCTACCTCAAAGATCCGCGAGGGTGATAATCTTCCCTCAGTCAGGGAGCTGGCAGACTATATTGGAATTAATATGCATACAGTGAATAAAGCATATACAATATTAAAGCAAGAGGGTTATATTAAGCTGGATCGGAGAAAAGGTGCAGTAATTGCTGTCGATGTGGATAAGATGCAAGCCATAGAGGATATGAAAGATGAGCTTAGACTTATACTTGCCAAGGCAATGTGCAAGAATGTAAGCTGTCAAGATGCATATGAAGTTGTCAATGAAATTTTTAATGAATTTGAAAGGGGGTAATTAAGATGTTATGTGACAGGTGTAAAGCTAGAAATGCAAAATTATTGTATACAGAAATCATTAATGGTGTTAAGACTGAACAGCATCTTTGTGAAGAATGTGCAACAGATTACACATCCTTTCAAATGGAAAAACCAATATTAAATTCTGAAATGACCTTGAATAGCCTATTATCTACATTACTAGGTGCATATCAAACAAATAATACTAAAAAGTCAGGGGAAAAAAAGAAGGATTTTGTTTGTGATAATTGTCATACTGCTTATGATGAATTCTTACAAAGGGGACGATTTGGTTGTTCCCAGTGCTATAGAACATTTCATAAGGAATTAGGAAAGACCTTAAAGGGAATCCAAGGGGCAGAGGCTCATATAGGTAAACGTCCTAAGGGTTTTGTGTCTTCAACCCAAGAGATATTGAAGAACTTATCTGAAAATGATAAGCTATCAATTGAATTACAAAAGGCAATCGAGAATGAAGAGTTTGAAGAAGCAGCCAGACTTAGGGATTTAATTCGAAAGCTGAAGGAGGAGGAGACCAATAATGCTTAAATGGTATGAGGAGATTGTACCTGATGGCGACGTGGTAATTTCAAGCCGTGTAAGGCTTGCTAGGAATCTGGAGGATTATTTATTTTCCCCGTTGCTTAAGGAGGCAGAAGCAGTAAAGTTAGTTAATGAAGTGAAGAATATAACCTCATCTCTTGCTAATCAGAACACAAGAAAATACTATTCATGTAATATTAGTACCTTAAGCGAAATTGATAAAGCTGCCATGGTTGAACGTCATATAGTTAGTCCACTACTTGTTGAGAAGGAACAGACAACAGGGCTTATTCTATCGGATGATGAGGCTGTAAGTATTATGATTAATGAAGAAGATCACATAAGGATACAGGCCATTGTTGGTGGAATGAACCTTGAAAAGGCTTTTGAGCTTGCTAATAATATCGATGATATTGCATATAGTAGTTTGAAGATTGCCTATGACGAGAAGTATGGATATATGACATCCTGCCCTACTAATACTGGGACAGGTATGAGAGCATCCTGTATGATGTTTTTACCGGCATTAAGTGCAGCTAGAATGATACAGAGGCTAATTGAAGAGGTTGGAAGATATGGTGTAACAATTCGTGGTATTTATGGAGAGGGAACAAAAAGCCTTGGAAATATATATCAGATATCCAATCAAAAGACTATAGGAAATTCAGAACAGGAAATAATCGAGAATCTCAATCGAATTGTTGATCAGGTTGTGAAACAGGAAAGAAAAAGAAGGGAATATATGATATCCCTTAATGCAGATGAAATTGAAGATCAGGTATATCGAGCATATGGAGCTTTGAAGTATGCAAGGCAGATTACCTCTGATGATGCAATGAATCTTCTTTCGCAATTGAAATTTGGAGCAGATAGTGGAATGATAAAATTTGATAAGAATTTTAACATTCATAAAATGATGATGGGAGTACAGCCTGGAAGCCTTCAATGGACACTGGGTATGAATGTAGGAAGTACTACAAGGGATAAATCCAGAGCTGAATATATTAGTAGGGAGTTACCCAATATTGTATAACAGCTATAAGTTATTTGAAGGAAATATTTTAAGATTAGTACTCTTTGGTAAGAATGGAGGACAAAAGAATGAATAATAATTTTACTGAAAACGCACAGCAAGCTATTAGCTTTGCCAGAGAAGTGGCATTGCGCTTAAATCATAATTATATTGGAACAGAACATCTTCTGATGGGTTTGTTGCAGGTGGATGGTGTCGCATCCAGAGTATTACAGGAGAATGGAGTAACAGTTGAGAAGGTTATGGAGCTGGTTAACCAGCTAATAGCGCCTAGCAGCGATGTTGAAGTGATGGAAGGTGGAGGCTTTACACCAAGGTCAAAGCGAATTATTGAGCAAAGTCAGAGGGAAGCTGCCAAGCTAAAAGCACAGGCAGCAGGTACAGAACATATTCTAATAGCCTTATTAAGGGAAACAGATTGTATTGCTGTTCGTCTTCTAAATACTCTGGGGGTTAATATTCAGAAGGTTTATATTGATCTTCTGGCAGCATCAGGAATAGATCTTGGTACAGCAAAGCATGAATATGCTTCAGTAAAGAATAAAGGGAAGGCAAAATCAGCCACACCTACTTTGGATCAATATAGCAGGGATCTTACTGAATATGCAAAAGAAGGAAAGTTAGATCCTGTTATAGGTAGAGAGCCAGAGATTCAAAGGGTAGTACAGATATTAAGTAGAAGGACAAAGAATAATCCATGCCTAGTTGGTGAACCAGGTGTAGGTAAAACTGCTATTGCAGAGGGACTTGCACTTAAAATAATCGAAGGAAATATCCCTGATACTATTAAGGATAAAAGAGTTGTTACCTTGGATTTATCTGGTATGGTTGCCGGGTCAAAATATCGTGGTGAATTTGAAGAGAGAATAAAAAAGGTAATAGGTGAAGTAATTGGAGATGGAAATGTACTTCTGTTTATTGATGAAATTCATACTATTATTGGTGCCGGAGGTGCAGAAGGAGCAATAGATGCTTCTAATATCCTAAAGCCTTCTCTTGCCAGAGGAGAGCTTCAGATAATAGGCGCCACCACTAGAGAAGAATATCGTAAGTATATTGAAAAGGATGCAGCTTTAGAAAGAAGATTCCAACCTGTGGTTGTTGAGGAACCCTCTGAGGATGAGGCAATTCAGATTATGTTTGGACTACGTGATAAGTATGAGGCACATCATAAAGTTAGAATTACAGATTCAGCACTTACAGCAGCGGTTAAGCTATCAAGTCGTTATATTAATGATCGTTACCTTCCTGATAAAGCAATTGACTTAATGGATGAAGCAGCATCTAAGGTTCGATTGAGTACCTATACCTCATCCCCTACTATTAAGGATCTGGAGAAGGAAATTGTTAGGCTTGAAGTTCAAAAAGAAAAAGCTATAAAAGAAGAGGCTTATGAAAAAGCTGGTGAAATAAAGAAGCAGCAAGAGGTTCTTGAAGAGGAACTGGAGAAGCAGAAGGTTGTAGAAGAAAAGCAAAGAACTGAGGATCAGTTGGTCGTAAGTGAGGCTGAGATAGCTGATATTGTATCCAGTTGGACAAAGATTCCAGTTAGAAAGCTTGAAGAAGAGGAGACTCAAAGACTTCAAAATCTTGAGAATATACTTCATGAAAGAGTTATAGGGCAAGAGGAGGCTGTTACTGCTGTTGCTAAAGCAATTAGAAGGGGCAGAGTTGGCCTAAAGGATCCTAACAGACCTATTGGCTCCTTCCTCTTCCTTGGACCAACAGGAGTTGGTAAGACAGAATTGTCAAAGGCCTTATCAGAGGCTATGTTTGGTTCTGAAAATGCTATAATACGTGTTGATATGTCAGAATATATGGAAAAACACAGTGTAAGTAAGCTAATTGGATCTCCTCCTGGATATGTAGGTTATGATGAGGGAGGCCAATTAAGTGAAAAGGTAAGGCAGAATCCATATTCAGTTATTTTATTTGATGAGGTTGAAAAGGCACATCCGGATGTATTCAATATTCTCCTTCAGGTATTGGATGATGGTCATATTACAGATGCCCAGGGAAGAAAAGTCAGCTTCAAGAATACCATTATTATCATGACATCCAATGCAGGAGCTCAAAACATTATATCACCTAAGCGTCTAGGATTTGCATCTGTTGTTGATGAGAAAGAAGATTATAAGAGGATGAAGGATGGGGTAATGGATGAGGTTAAGAGGATATTTAGACCAGAATTCATTAACCGTATTGATGAGATTATTGTATTCCATTCTTTAACCAAGGAAAATATTCAACAAATCGTAGGTATTATGGTTAAGAATATAGCAGCTAGAAGCAAAGCTCAGATGGACATATCGCTTGAGGCTACTGCCCAGGTATTGGAGCATTTGGCTGAGGTGGGCTATGATGAGAAATTTGGAGCAAGACCTTTAAGAAGAGCTATTCAAACCC
>CAZMYP010000097.1:1955-7643 GCA_964570535.1 uncultured Herbinix sp. | reverse complement strand
TAAGTTCAGTCTGTCGATAGGATGTATAGCTACCCATTTTAGCAGTATCTCTATAATCTTGATAGCTATTAATGTAGTTTTGTATTTGTTGATATTCTGAGTAATTATTAATAAACTCTCTTATCGTAGACTCCAAATTATATTCTTTTTTATTATTAGAAAATGACAACTTTATCTTTGATTCATCTGCAATTCCGGTATCTTTTTTTATTACCTTTATTCCAGCTTCAAGAGTATTAACATTTTCAGTTATTACCCTCTCATTATGTAGAAGGTTCACTTCACCTACATCCAAATCAATTTCATTTACCAACCCATACCGATATCTAATGGCATCTATTTTATTTATAAGGATTAAATATTCTTGATATGTCCTATAATAATCTAATTGCTCTTGATAAATTATGAGACTATAGCATTTCTTTAGAAAATCATTCTCCAGCTTTTTCTTGGCTTCGCTTTCCAATAAACTTTGGTAACCAGTATAAAAACCAGAAATATTCTTTGACAATTTTGCATCTGAAAGGTTACTTTCTAAGGAGCTTTTTGTGCTGTTATACTGTTGTAGCTGTAAATCAATGTTAGCTAATTGGCTGTTTATTTCGTTAATAAGCTCTTGATTACTGTCTGTAAGAGTTATATCAGCAGTAATTGCCGAACCTGTGACCACTTGGTTTTCCTGTGATAATAGCTCGTTTTTATATGTAAGCAATGCTTCCTTTGCTTGTTTTAATTCCTCTATCTTCCCCAACACATCTATGTGCTGTGAATTTATGTTGATATGGTTTTCATCAGCCAAATTACCATTAAGTGCCTCTATTTGATAATTTAAAATACTTCTTCTAAAGGCTACACTATTAATTCTATATCTAGATAACAAATCATCATAATAATATATGCTCTCTCCAAGGCCTATTTCATAGTCTTTATCAAATTTACCTACCTCTGCAGATACTGGTGCACAAAGCTTCAGCATAATAAGCAAACACAAGCTTATAGAAACAGCTGTCTTCATTATTCTGGTTTTATTAAAAGCTGCTATTCTTTTTGTCTTTAAAAGTGTAGTATTATCATTCATCATTTACTCATCCATCCATAAGTTTATCTTCTCAAGTAAAAAGGCTAAAATCCTTTTGTTTTCAGTAACCATTTGTGCTTGACAGGCCATTCCTGCCTTTAGGTTTCCCTCTTGTCCTTTAGAATTTATTAGTTTACTGTTATCAAGTCTTGCTTCCACAAGGTAATATGCTGATCCCGAAGCATTATCCACCTTCAAATCCTTTGATATATTATCAATAGTTCCCGTCAGATAACCATATTCATTATTAGGTAAGGCATAAACATTGAGTTTAACCCGCATGTCTTTCTTTAACTTACCTATATCCTCATTACTAACATATATGTTAACCTTATAATCGCTGTCATTATCTGGTATAACGCTCATCACTTCAATTCCGCTTTGCAGAATGTTTCCTTCTACTAATTCAATATTACTATTAATAGTACCTGACATTGTTGCTTTTACTACAGCACTATCAATCTGTGTATTTATTTTACCTATATTGGTCTCTAATTCACTCTTCCTATTTTCATATGAATTAATGCTACTTATTGTTGTCGCCAATTCATTATTTCTGTATTGTGAAATACTGGCCTCTGTCCCATCGTCATCTACAAATGTTTTTTCACCTAAAATCTCCAAGGTTTTTTTATTCGCTTCAAGCTTTGATATATTATCTTCTAAGGTTTTAATCGTATTATCTAATTCTACGATATATTGTAATTTATAGTTATCTAGGGCTGCTATCCGTTCCTTTTCATTTCTCTCCAACAAAGCATCCTTACTAGTGGTGTTATCCTTATTAAGAGTAATATCCTCTATATTCTTTTCAGTTTCATGAATATTTGAAATGATGCTGTTCATAAAGCTTACTTTATAAGTATCTATTGCCCTCTCTGCTTCTTCCATCATTACTTTTGATTGCTGCACATCCCATTCTGAAACAGCCAAGTCCTCCAAGGCCTTGTTAACCTCATAGTTCTCCTTTGCTTGTTCATAAGAGATGGTAAGATCAGCCAGCTTATTAATGTACTCCTCATATTGAAGACTGTATGAGCTTTCAATTTCAAATAAACTCTCTGCTTCTTCTATACTTGATTTTAAAGTCTTTAAACCTTCAAGAGCATTATTATAATATTCTAAGGAATTGACTAGTCCTTCTTCAGTAATGGAATTACTGATTTCTGTTTTAGCATTTGCATATTTCTGATTAAGTGTCTGATAATCACTTTGATACTTAAGATATTTGTTGTAGTATTCTTGCTCACTAGCTGATGCGGCAAAAAGATTCTTATTCGAGCTTATAGATGATTTCAAGGTCTTTACATGAGTAAGCTCATTATTATAGTTGTCTAGTTGTTCATTAATTGAATTTAAGTTTATATCACGTTCTTTGATATTATAATCAAGATCATTCTCCGCCATTTTGTAGTTTATCAGGTATGATTTTGTTTTAACAAAATACTCTTCCTGAGCCGGGTCTTCAGTAAAGTAATTTACTCCATCCTCGACAGACTTTTTATATTTGTTAAGCATGTTTAAAGTATTATCCGTATCTATCAGCTGCTCATTATAATAATCCAGTTCAGCAAGTAGATTGTCATGCTCGATTATGTATAGGGTATCTCCCTCATTTACAAATGAACCATCATTAATGAATACCTTTTCTAAGGTGCCACTGTAGGTATTTAAAACAGTTGCCACCTGGCTATTTGGACGTAATATACCATCTGATTTTATTACTATATCTATCCTTCCAAAATAAGTCCATATAAGAGCAACTGCAATTATGCCTAATATGGTATAGATAAATATAGCAAATGCCGGATTTGGTTTGGAATCGTATACTTCACGGCTGTCAGACATTTCGTTGATATTCATTAGTATTGGTTTCATTATGGTTCTCCTTGTATAATAATCATCTAATTTTCATAATCATAAAAATAAGACTAGTGTATATACTATTAATTACAACATCTGCATTTTGTATAGAATTAATGTTGCTATAAAATGTTAGGATTTAGTCCAATATATACTTCAAACATATGTTTATCCTCTTGTTTTGTTTGAACAATATAAGCTGATGTAATAGGCTGTAATCCGTTACTTAAAATATATTGATTTACTTCATTCATTGCTTCATTTAACTTTTCTACTTGTTCAATCTTTACATATAATGCATTTGTAATTTTGATTTTTTCCTTAAATACATATGGGATTTCAACTGGAATACGGTATGAAATAGTCAAAAGTACTTCTATATCTAAAATTTGTTTTCCTTCAACAACCTCTACCGCTTTAGTAGTTGTAATAACGCATTCCTTAGAACCGTTTGCATAATCTTTGAAATTCATAATTATATTTTGAATTACTTTTTGAAATTCATCTGTTGAAAACTTACCCGCTTGAGTTACTAGATTATTTAATTCAATTTCTTGATTTAGCAAAATGTTCATATTACTCCTCTCTCATTTGCATTATTTTGTTAATTTTCCCCTTTGATAAATTAATAAGTGTTTTCTTGTTTTTATTTTCAACAATTATAAGTTTATTTTGAAATATAAATGAATTATATTCTTCTTTGTGAAGAGGAAAAGAAATAAGAGTTATGCTTTCGTTATTATAAATAAGAATTTGAATATTAAATATAAAAACAATTGTTAAAGTAATTACCGTTAACAGCACTGTAGTATCCGAATATTTTATAGAATATATAATAAAAAGCACTGAATATATGAATAATATGTGAGGAATATAGTCAAACCACAGATTGGTTACCATATGTAATTTGTTTTTCTTACATTTAATTTTATATGATGTTATTCCATATGAAACTACTAATTGAGAAACAGATGATAAAGCAGAAAGAGTTATTATTATAATGTCCAGCATTTAAAGCTCCTTTCATGATGTAAATCATTCTAAAGGTTAATTATATGTTACCAAATCAGATGCAGACATACTGCATCTGATTTGATAATGATTGTATAGAATTTAAACAACTAATTCACTTTTTAATATCCAAGTATTTTTGCACCAGCTACAACTGCTGCAACTCCGGCAAGTGCAAGTTTACCTGTTGCAGGATATGCTGCAGGGCAATATATTGTTGCGACTACTGCACCTACAATAGCCACTACTCCTATAACAATGCTGCCAACCCCTAACACTGTAC
The DNA here is from genome assembly GCA_964570535.1 of uncultured Herbinix sp. Taxonomy (GTDB): domain Bacteria; phylum Bacillota; class Clostridia; order Lachnospirales; family Lachnospiraceae; genus Mobilitalea. The sequence continues at coordinate 3,408 of CAZMYP010000097.1, read as the reverse complement.
TAAGTAGCGAACCACCATTTACAATCTCAAGTTGATTGTCAGATAGGGGTGACCAGATTTCGCTAGAATATGTATACATATTAGACCTCCCATCAATAATACTATATTCTTTTTGCAATATGATGTACACCGGTAGCTATTGCAGACAATCCGCCTACAATTGTTGCCGAACTTGAAGCGAGACCACCTACTACAGCGGCTGTACCTCCACACATTGCCACAACAGCTACGCCTACTGCAATGGCACTACCGACTACTATGACAGCTTCCCAAAAGCCCCCACCATCTACAGCATATAATTCTGTATCATCTAGTTCGCTAAAAAAATCGCTTCCGTAAGCTAAGCAATAATCCATTTATATCCTTCCTTTCTAAATTATATTATTATATTAAAATTCTTTCCTTCGAAGTTGTACAAAAGAATTTAATATCTTATTTACTTCAACTATTCCCCTAGCATGTTTCGTACTAATGCTTAATTTTTCTGCGAAACAATTTCTTTTATTAATGTATTGATATCTATTTCTAATCAATTTGCTGCCCCCATAACTTCGCATACATTCCATCAAACCCTATCAACTGCTCATGATTCCCTGCCTCTATAATCTTCCCTTTTTCCATCACATATATCAAATCACATCTCTTAATCGTACTCAATCTATGGGCAATAATAATAGTTGTCATATCCCTTGCATACTCATCAATGGTCTCTTGAATTGCTCTCTCTGTTATTGAATCTAGATTACTAGTTGCCTCATCTAATATAAGAATATCTGGCTTTTTAAGTATAGCTCTAGTAATAGCTAGTCTTTGCCTTTGTCCCCCTGATAGATTTGAGCCATTTTCCTCTAGCCTGGTTTCATACCTAAGAGGCATATCATTTATGAAGTCATGGGCACTAGCTTTCTTTGAAGCTTCTATTACATCTTCCGTCGTCACATCATCCAGTCCTAAGGTGAGGTTGTCCATAATACTACCGCTAAATAGAAATGTCTCTTGGGGTATATATGCTATCTTTTCTCTTAGGCTTTCTAGGTTAATATCTTTTATATTATTACCATTAATAATTATTTCTCCTTCTTCGGGAATATATAGGTTAAGTAAAAGCTTAACAAGAGTTGTCTTACCTGATCAACTCTCCCCTACCAAGGCAATTTTCTGTCCTTGCTTTATATTTATAGTTATATGTTCAAGAACAGGTCGTCTTGTACCATACCGAAACGTTACACTTTTATACCATATGTCTCCCTGTAAAGTATTCGGACTAAGCTTTTTCTCCTCATCCAATGTTCTTTCAGGTTCCAGATCAAGGATTTCACCTAATCTATCCGCAGCTACTATAGCTGTCTGCATTTGAGGCTGTAGATTGATTAGATTTTTCACAGGACCAAGAAAATATGCTAAAAGAGAATTAAATGTGATTAACTGACCTACTGTCAGATTTCCCTTTATT
>CAZMYP010000097.1:0-1945 GCA_964570535.1 uncultured Herbinix sp. | reverse complement strand
ATTGCTAATTGCAATATCAAGGACTTTTTCAGCAGCTTCCCAACCCATAGAATAACTATTCCACCAGTAAGCTCAATAAACCCAACTAGAGATCCCTGCAAATTACTAACCCAGCTTAGTTTAAAAACACTTCTAAGCAATTGTATAAATTTCGTTTCTGTCTCTAGGTTAACCTTTCGCTCCGCATTATAAGCCTTTACTGTCTGGATTCCATTTAAAGATTCGACCATGTAGGATGTAAGCTGAGCATTGTTCTCCATCTGAGTCTGATTAAGCTTCTTATACCAGCTGTTAAAGCTAAAGACTATAATAAAATATAAAACCACTACGACTAATGTAACTGCGAACATATTACCATTCTGTATGTAGAGAATTATTCCTCCCGCTATAGCCATAAGTGTATCTATCATTATAGTAAGAGTTGCTCCTGATATGGCATCTCTTACCTTAGAAGCATCATTAAACCTTGATATTATCTCACCGACTTTTCTTGTTCCGAAAAAATTCATAGGCAGTTTTAAGATATGATTGTAATAACCAAGCAATAAGGCTATATCTAACTTCTGACTTAAATACAAAAGTAAATGAGATCTAATCGCTGACAATAAAACCTTAAATAAATTTAAAAGTATAATCCCCAAGGACAATATATGTAATGTCTTAAGTAATCCTGCTGGTATAATATCATCCATTAATACCTTAAAATAAAACGAACCCAGAATTCCAAATATAGTTAATAACATAGAGGCTAAGAATATGTTTACTAATAAACGTTTTTGAGGCTTTAGAAGATAAAAAAATCTCTGAAATAATCCCTTTGTCTCGTCTCCCTTTTCAAAAGAAGAATCTGGCACCATAAGAATCAGTACACCACTCCATTGGTGCTTCGGTAGTTTTCCCTCTTCTGTGTTTTCTCCAAAAAACTCCTCTGGCGTAAGTTTTACTATTCCTTTGCCAGGGTCAGCTATAATAATCCGCTTTTTTGTGATTTTATGTATAACAACATAATGTAGTAATCCACCGTCTACGATTACATGAGCTATACAGGGGAGAGGAAATTCCGAAAAGAAAGCTTCCTTATCCCCCTTTACACCCTTCGCTGAAAATCCAAGCTTTTCAGCCGCCTTAATTACTCCATATGCATTGGTTCCCTGCTTATCTGTCCCTGCAACTTCTCTAATTCTAGTTATGGAGGTGCTAAAGCCATACTGCTTTGATATGGTAGCTAGACAGGCTGCACCACAGTCAGTTATATCATGCTGCTTAATGCAATTGTATTTTCTAAACATCTTTATCTTCTCCGTATGCAGACTGATGCAATGTTTCTTATTCATTATAGTGTATATTTATTCATTTACGCTTTTTATTATCTTAACACGAAGCTGCTGAAAAATCAAAATTCCAATCAAATAAACGGTTGATTTTTCAGCAGCTTCGGAAAGAACCGCTTTGACGCTTACGTAGGTTCGTTTCCTTCCCTCTAATATGTACTTGGAGCCTGAAAAAGCTAATTGCAGAAAAAATCTAATATTTATTTAGTTATCTCCGCTTGATCAATCAGTATTATTCTCACCATAATTAGGACATGTCCAATATCCATACTCATTATCACCATCTTCTCATGACATTGTATAAGAAGCATTTTTTAAACTACATCCTTCTTTCCTCCTCCCATAAAAACTCTTTTATATCCCTCCCATGAACTATTCGGATTATTCATTACATCGATAGGACTACCTTGTAATAAGGTATTTCCACCCTTATCGCCTGCAACAACGCCGAGATCAACTAAATAATCTGCAACATGAGAAATAAACTCTACATTATGTTCAATGATAAGGATAGTTTCATTATTACTGCTTAATTGTAATAACACCGCTTCCAACAACCCTATATCTTTTTCATTAAGACCAGATGTTGGTTCATCTAAAATATACAAATTTTT
>CAZMYP010000096.1:0-7761 GCA_964570535.1 uncultured Herbinix sp. | reverse complement strand
AAGAAACTGGGCTTGCCCAGATTTCTGCAAAGACTATATCTGTGCAGAAGAACTTAAAAGAAACTGGGCTTGCCCAGATTTCTGCAAAGACTATATCTGTGCAGAAGAACTTGAAAGAACCTGGGCTTGCCCAGATAATATATGGGACATTAGCTCAGGTGGTAGAGCACTTGACTTTTAATCAAGCTGTCCGGGGTTCGAGTCCCCGATGTCTCACTGTAACACAATATGCGGATGTGGCGGAACTGGCAGACGCGCTAGACTTAGGATCTAGTGGGAGACCGTGCAGGTTCAATTCCTGTCATCCGCAGTCACAAAGGGTCTTAGTACTTTCTTTAGGAAGGTATTAGGACTCTTTTTTTGTGTAATAGGAGGGTAAATTCACTTATATGGATTTTTAAGTAATAATGTGATAAAATTGTTGATAGAATTGATATAAGTCAATATGGAAACTTAAGGAGATAAGATGAGCGGGCAAAATAGAGCGGATATAAAAATTGGTGCAAATGTAAAAATTGTATTGAAGGCTGACCAATCAACTGGCAAATTAACAGAGGGAACTGTGGATAGAATACTGACTAGAAGTGGCTTTCATCCTCATGGTATTAAAGTAAGATTAACTGATGGGCAAGTAGGAAGAGTTCAGGAAATTCAATAAGAGTTTAATATTATTGTATTAGATTAAGGAGAAGTGTAAATGAAGCTCTATATGAAGCAAAAGGTGTTTTCGTGGGCTGATAAATTCAATATTAAAGATGAATATGGAAATGAGCGATATTATGTAGAGGGCGAATTGTTTTCTTGGGGTAAGAAACTTCATATTAATAACAGTAATGGACGGGAAGTGGCTTTTATACGCCAGAAACTTATGTCATGGCTTCCTCGTTACTTTGTGGAGATTAATGGTGTGACGGTTGCCACTGTAGTTAAGGAGCTGACCTTCTTTCGATCATCCTATCGTGTTGAGGGCTTACCATGGACGATGAAGGGGAACTTCTGGGAGCATGATTATGTCATGTATGATAACAGCCGTGAGATTATGAGGCTAAGTAAGGCTTGGTTTACATGGGGAGATAGCTATGAGCTAGAGATATATGATCCAGAGAACGAGCTTCTCTGTCTTTGTGTAGCATTAGCTGTAGATTGTGCTGTTGCACAGTCCCAGGATAATTGATAATAGTAGTGCATTTTTTGTTTTTATATGTTATACTAATTTCTGCATATTTAAATTAACAGAGAGTTTGCATTATTATATAATAAATATATAGCAGATTTGATATTGTTTTAATGGAGGAAAGAAAATGGACGATGACCCTGACGCTAATCGTATAGGTCTTCAAATTATGGTTTTGGTAGCACTCACATTAGTTAATGCTTTTTTTGCATGTGCTGAAATGGCAATGGTATCTGTTAACAAATCTAAGATAAGAAAGTTGGCAGACGACGGGAGAAAAAGCGCAAAGCTTGTTTTAAAGTTTTTAGAGGAACCAACAAAATTTTTATCAACAATTCAGGTGGCAATCACCTTAGCCGGATTCTTTTCCAGTGCATCGGCAGCAACAGGACTTTCGAAACCCTTAGGTCAATGGTTAAATGAAATGGGAGTATCCTATAGCGATAAGATATCATTTGTAGCTATTACATTAATTTTATCCTATTTTACATTGGTTTTTGGTGAATTGGTTCCTAAGCGAATTGCCTTACAGAAACCAGAAGCAATTAGCCTTTTTTGTGTTAAGTCCATAGGCATAATTTCAAGACTTGCATCACCATTTATTAAGTTGCTTACCTTCTCTACGAATTTGGTAACGAAGCCCTTTGGCCTTAAGGAGGGTAATACAGAAGAGATGCTTTCAAGGGAAGAACTTAAACTTCTGGTAAAAGAAGGACAAGCTAGTGGTGTTCTTAACCGTAAGGAAAAGGAAATGATTGACTCTATAATGGAGTTTGACGATAAGATGGCCAAGGAGATAATGACTCCAAAGGTTAATATCTTTTCGATAGATATATCACAACCAATAGATGAATATATTAATGAACTTTTGGAAGCAAAATACTCTAGAATTCCTGTATATGATGAGGATATAGATAACATTATTGGCATTTTATTTATTAAGGATTTTCTTAGGGATGCAATTAAGCACGGCCCTGGAAATGTTGATTTGCTTTCGATTTTACGCAAACCATATTTTGTACCCGACAGCAAATTTATAAGAGATTTATTCCGTGAACTACAACAATCTAAGAAACAAATAGCTGTATTAATTAATGAGTATGGCGGTTTTGCTGGGATTGTTACTATGGAGGATTTGGTTGAGGAGGTCATGGGAGAAATTGAGGATGAATATGATCCTGGTGAACCTAAGATCGTACAAATAGATGCAAATACTTATATGATTGATGGATTAGTAAGTATAGGAGATTTGAATAATAAGTTGGATTTGAATCTTTATTCTGAATATTATGATACTATCTCGGGTTATCTTATAGATCATATTGGATCTATACCTAAGGAAGAGGATAATAGAACCATAGAGATAGAAAATCTAGTCTTTAAGCTAGAAAGTGTTAAGCATAAGAGAATTGAAAAGGTTAAGTTATATATTGAAATGCCAAGTGATGAAGATTTGGAATAGAATATAAAAGGCAATTATTTAGAACCCCGGGAATCACGAAGTGGATTCGAGTGCTTCAGCGCCAAAATAGGTGTATTTTATCCGCTTTGTGTGCATTGGCATCGTAAGATGCCCTGTAACTGTGAAGGTACTGAACAGTTACTATAAAAGTAATATAAGCGACTTCAGATGATATTTTATATTGGAGTCGTTTTTTTATATAATAGAAAGTTCGTCCTATTATAAAAAAAATGCTCCGCAAGGATGCACACTCGCGTGTTTTGTATTTAGCCAGCAAGATAGAGTTTCGCAAGCGAAACTCTATCTTGTTATGAAAGCATTTTGACTATAATCCTATAAATTAGCACGATTATTTATTTTATGAATAAACTGAATTGAGAAGACCAAGTGCATAGAATTATGGTTTTTTAAGGAGGTTTCTATGTATAACATTCAAGAAAATAGAAGTACGTCATATGCTGGAATACCCTATGAGGATATAAATTGGTATGATATAGCAGGCCAGCCATTTGGTATTGCCTCTTATTTCAATGCTATTATATTTGGAGATGCCAATAATATTGTAGATACAAAAGGAGCTTTTGCAGTAGGGAGAGATTTTGTAAGTTCCAGAGGACTGACCCTTGCCTTCGGGAACAAGGGGAATCTCCTAGGAACAGGATATAATCCTGATTTTGTCAGGTTTCTGGTTGGAAGAAACGTGGCCATGGAAGGACCTCTGGTTGTAGCCGGTCATGTAGTGGCTGGAGGTAATTTTCGTGCTGCTAGTGGAAGCACATATATGATTGGTAAGGATGGAACTGCTAATCAGATTCAGGAGCTACAAACCCTATATCAGGCCCCGGGCGGAAGCCAATACTGGATTCCTAGTGATAGGGGGACTCATTATGCTGTTTCGAGCTATGATGTACCCAGATATATACCTGCAGGAATAATTGCTGGAGATGTTGCAGGATTTTTTAACAATGGAAGAGAAAGCATAGAATACTTTCACAATTGTATTACAAGTTTAAAGGCAAATGGTGAAGTGATTGATAATTTCCATGAAAAAATACTTCGCGGCAATGATCTAGTACAGAACGTATTTGTAATAGATGTAAGACCTAATGGAATTCTGAACAAGGAAATTCGTTTTGAGATACCTAATGGAAGCATAGCAATTGTAATATTTAGAACAGGGAGCAATGCTCATCTACAATACGGTCTTTGGGGCTCTGAGAATTTGGCCAACCGTACCTTATATGTATTTGAAGATGCAACTAATATTTATATGGAGGTAGCAGCAGCTATATGGGGTAGTATTCTTGCACCTAATGCCATGTTACATGGACATCAGACCGGAGGCCATGTAAGTGGTAATGTGGCACTGGGAGCCTTTGCCGTAAATGCAAGAAGTGGCTTTGAATTCCACCTCTATCCTTTCCGGGGCGGTGTAATATGTGAAGAAATATCTTCTGCTCTACCGGAGGTTGATACTATTCCTATACGGATACCTCCTCCTCCAAGGATACCGGCACAGCCACAGGTAGCACCAGCAGTACCTCAACCAGTACCGATGCCCATGCCATCTCAGCCCCTTGCGGAGTCTGCACCCTGCCCGCTGCCAGAACCCTGTCCAGAGTCTGCACCCTGCCCACTGCCAGAACCCTGCCCAGAAACTGAACCCTGCCCAGAGCCTGCACCTTGTCCGCTGCCAGAGATATGTCCCCCTTGTCCAATATGCCAACCAGAAAAATCAGAGGTTGAGTATAGGCCCTATCCAGTTAGGGTACCAAGTCCCTGTCCTAGTCCAAGAACAAGGGTGATATATCGTAAGATCATAATAAAAGAGAAGAATAGAGAATGCTCAATTATTGCGGGAAAGATTTTTGGCTGTATTTGGGGATGTGCTTGCTCTTGCAGCCATAATTATCTGGTTAAGCTTTATAAGGTTTGTGATGAGAGAAAAATACTGCTTAATTATGAAAATATAGGACCCTGTGGCTGTTTTGAATTTAAGGCTCCTTATGATGATTGTTATGTCCTGGAGGTTTGTCCTGAGAAATCAACTAAAAAGAATATAAACTGTAAGCCAATGCTGACACTTAAGAATGTAGGAGTATCAAGCTTAAAAATTCTAAATTAGTTATATTTAAGGTTTCAATAATTTAGGATTATATATATTTAAAAGAAGGAAGGAGCATTCTAATACTTGCTCAGGAATGTTCCTTCCCTTATAATTAAATTAAATAAGGGCAAGCTTTATTAATAAAAGAAGAACACTTGTGACTTTAGTCATGAGAGGTTCATATTAGAAGCAAGTAGAAGGTTCTGTTGAATATAATAAGGAAGGTAGGAGGAAATACAATGGCTAAGGTATATATTTTTCTTGCAGATGGATTTGAAGAGATAGAGGCATTAACAGTAGTAGACTTACTTAGGAGGGCAGGAATTGAGATACATATGGTAGCTGTATCCGGAGATCTATTGGTAACAGGAGCTCATCAAATAAGAGTAACGGCTGATGCCTTATTTGAAAATGTTGATTTTTCTGATGCTGATTTGTTGGTATTGCCAGGTGGAATGCCTGGAACAACCCGTTTGATGGAGCACAAGGGCTTAGATAAGGTATTAAGGAAATTTAACAGTAAGGACAAGACTATAGCAGCAATATGTGCAGCTCCTAGTGTACTGGGGAATAAGGGCATTTTAGAAGGCAAATGCGCTACCTGTTATCCAGGCTTTGAGGACAAATTAAGTGGTAGTAGCATAGTAAATGAGGATGTAGTAGAGGACGGTAATATAATTACATCTAGAGGATTAGGAACAGCAATTGATTTTTCCCTTTCAATTATAAGGAGACTGTTAAATAATGATAGAGCCAAAACAATTGGAGCTCAAATAATCTACAAGCATTATCAGTAATATTATTTTTGATTGTATGGTAAGATTTTCTTGCGTAATATAATAAGGCAGATAAGATTTGGAAGTGCCATAAAAGCATTAACAAAATCAGTAAGCTCCCATACGAGCTTTAGGGACATAATCGATCCAACAAATATCATAATTATATAGCACAGACGATATGTATTTATTCCTGATTTTCCAAATAGGTACTCGGCTGCTTTTTCGCCAAAATACGACCATCCAATTAAGGTTGCTATGGCGAAAGCAATTAGAGATATTCCCAAGGCGCTCCTTCCAAATGGAAGGGGAGAAAAGGCGGCAGTAGTTAGCTCTGTAAAAGAATATCCCTTTACAGAGGAAGGGTTCTTAAGTAGATTTGATACAATTACTAAACCAGTAATAGCACACATAATTACAGTATCCCAAAAGGTTGCGCTCATAGATATCAAAGCCTGTCTTGAGGGGTGTGGGGTCTTGGCACCAGCGGCGGCAATAGCTGCGGAGCCTAGACCTGATTCATTTGTAAATAATCCTCGTGCAATTCCATATCTAGCAGCAATTTTAAGACCTCCACCTATAAAACCTCCGGCTACAGCGGCTGGAAGCCTAGAAGGAAGGAAAGCAGAATATAATATTATTTGTAAACTTTGCAACAGGAAATTGCGATTTATAATTAATATAATAATACAGGCAAAAAGGTAAAAGGCCCCCATAGAGGGTACTAGCTTGGTACAAATCTTACCAATGGATTTAATCCCACCAACAATAACCAGGCCAACAGTAATAGCTATAACAATACCCACCATATATTCGGGAAGTCCCCATAAGGTATTGGCAGTTTCGGTAATAGCTCTAGCCTGAGTTGAACAACCCACGCCATAGGATGCAGCTAAAGTAAAAAAGGCAAATAGAGCTGCCAACCATTTATTCTTCAAGCCATATTCTATAGTATACATAGGGCCTCCTATATAGGTCCCAGTCTCTGTTTTTCTTCTGTAAAGAACTCCAAGAAAGCATTCAGCATATGAAGTAGCCATACCAAGTACACCGGTAAGCCAGCACCAGAATATTGCCCCAGGACCTCCTAGGGCTACAGCTGTGGATATTCCTACAATATTACCAGTTCCAATAGTAGCAGCTAATGTAGCTGACAGGGCTGCAAAACTGCTAATATCTCCTTCGGCAGAATCATCAGATTTTACGGATAAGCGAAGAGCTTTTCCTATATGCCTTTGAACACCCTTTAGGTGAACAGTAAAGTATATATGAACGCTAAACAATAGGACAGGCATGGGGATGCCCCACAGAAACTGGTTAAGAGCGGATAGCATAGGAAGCATATTTTAATAATCACTCCATCATATAGCTTTTCTATATTTATATGTTAAGGACTGACAATATAGTATTTGAATGAAAATATGTTTTTTTATTAATCAATTAGATAATAATGTAGAAAATAGTAGTACATTATCATTATAATACTTTATTAATATGAGAAAATTATCTATTTACTACAAATATAGCCTACTAATTTATATAATTTACTATAAATATAGTGTTAAATGTTGACAAGTGTTTGAATATGGAATATATTTACAATAGTTGCACATAGTAAGGAGGGATATACTCATTACAATGGATAAGATTGATAGGATTAAAAAAAAGAAGATATCAGAAGATAAAATTGAATATGGCTATTACTATTTACCAAGTGAAGTATGCAAGGATTATATTATCTCGGCAGGGCTAAGTGGAGTAAAGGCTGCAAAGGCTGTTAAGAAAATCAGAAAAAGAATTAATTGTGAAAAAGATGCAATGGAAAAAATTATACCTGCCCTACGCAGCATGGATCAGGATATTGTTTCTTATTACGCAGGAGAATTAGCTGAATGCTTAGTATATGCTGCTGGAAAAGGAAAGGGAGTGGAGATTGCTATGGGTTATCCGAAAATTTTTGTTATTTCTGTCAATTAGATAAATTGGTTAATCAAATAATTCCAATTGATTTTGGTTATTGGAACAATAATTACCATCATAATATTTATCTTCTCTGCTAACAATATGAATACAAGCAATTCAAAAACAAAGATCAAATATAATAGTTGAACCTACAAAATTGATTTTGTTAATTGTTTGCTTTGATAAAATAACGGAGGTGAAAATAATGGCTAATAACAATAACAGTGGCTCAAACAGAGCAGAGGTTCCGGAAGCAAGAGAAGCTCTTAATCGTTTTAAG
>CAZMYP010000095.1:0-7774 GCA_964570535.1 uncultured Herbinix sp. | reverse complement strand
GTCAAGGCTATTTTAAAAAGATTGTCTGATTGGCTTGATTGCTTGATTGGTTTGACTGCAGGGATTAAATTATTAACCTTCTTGAATATTAAACCTCTTTATAGTAAGATTATCCATATATTAAATTAGATGTATAATCTAATATGGTTTTAATAAATCTTATCTAGATAACTAAAGTTTATATTGGTATTATTAGGTATATAATAGGAGGATTTACTATGAAGGATATGGCACAGACTGAAAGGCAAATATTTATCCTGCTCTTACTTTCAGAAAATAAAAGGGGTTATACAATTAATGATATTCACTCTTCCTTGGAGAAATGGGATGTTATCGTAGACAAGAAGACAATAACCCGTGATATTGATAGCCTGTCTGGCATATGCTTCATCACAGAGGATGTTAGAAATGGTAAGACATATTATACAGCAGATAAGTTTAGACTCAAGGAGATAACCTTTACATCGCCAGAGCTTATTTCCCTTGCTTTTATGATGGAGCTCTTAAAGCCCTATCAGTACATGACCATGGGTAGAACATCTAGCGAACTAATACATAAGCTCCTTGATAACACCACTAACTTAAACAGAGAATTTATAAAGCATTTTTCGGGACTTGTTACCATTAATACTAATGAGTATGTAAACGACACTATAAGCCCCGACATCGAAGAAAAGCTACATGATGCAATACAAAATAAAAGAAAAGTCGAAATAATATATCGTAGCTTTGATAGTGAAGAGGACACCATTAGAATTATTCATCCTTATGAGCTTTTCATCAACGATGGAGCTCTATGCATTGTTGGCTACTGCCAGCTTCGTAATGATATTAGGGATTTTCGAGTTTCAAGAGTTGTTGCATTAACACTTTTGGAAGATACCTTTACTATTCCAGAGAATTATCATGAGGAGCGAAACAGAAAGAAATTTATACATTTGTCAGGAAAGGTAGTTGAGCAGATAACTATTTCCTTTGACAAAAAGACTTCAAAATATATTATGGAGTATGAAGCAGATCTTGCTGATGAAATTATACAGACAGAGAATGGAATTATCTTTATAAGAAGCACCTCCGTTACTGATGAATTAATTCGGTGGATTTTGAAGTTCAGCTCTGGGGCCAGGGTGCTTAACCCCCCTCATCTTAAAGAAAAAATAAAACTAGAATTGAAAAAAAGCCTAAATCTATATGAATAATTGATTATTTGTTATAGTTTTACTTATATTGCTTATTTTAATATGTACAGGCCTGTGTTATAATAGTGTTTAGTGCATTTTCCATGTTCTAGGACGGAGGTACTTCTATGAGTGAACAGCATATCCAAAATGCCTTCGAAGAAAAGTTTAGCGAATTAATAGAATTCGCCAAAAGGCAAAAAGGCATTATTGAAGATGAAACAGTAAACAATTTTATTAAAGAACTAAAACTTAACAACAAACAAATTGATTTGGTATATGAACGACTGGAGTCTCATAATATTGTTATACTGATTTCTTCTGATGAAGACAACGAAGAAAAAGAAAAGCTATTAGATCTTGATGAGGATATAGATGAAGCTCCCCCACAGGATGAGGTCGATATTAGTTTATCATCTTCCAACTATATATCAGATGACCCTGTGCATTTATATTTGAAGGAAATAGGTAATTATCCTTTGTTAGCTATTGAGGATGAGGTGGCGCTAGCCAAACGAATCGAGGATGGAGATGAAACCGCCAAGCAATTACTTGCGGAATCAAACCTGCGTCTGGTTGTTAGTATTGCAAAAAGATATGTAGGAAGAGGGCTTTCCTTCCTTGACTTAATCCAAGAGGGTAATCTAGGATTGATTAAAGCCGTAGATAAGTTTGACTATTCCAAGGGCTTTAAATTTAGTACATATGCTACATGGTGGATTAGACAGGCAATAACAAGATCTATAGCAGATCAAAGTCGTACAATTCGTATTCCTGTTCATATGTCAGAGATTATTAACAAAACCTATCGTTTCTCCAGAACGTTACTTCAGGAGTTAGGAAGGGAACCTACTGAGCAGGAGCTGGCTGATGCCATGGATATGCCTGTAGAAAAGGTTCGTGAGGTCTTAAAGATTTCTTCAGACCCCATTTCCCTAGACCTTCCCATTGGTGAAGAGGATGACAGCCACCTGGGTGATTTTATTAAGGATGAAAATATGTTAGGACCTGAGGAGTCTGCTGCCTTTTCTATACTCCGTGACCAGATATCAAAGCTTCTTGATACATTAACTGAACGGGAGCAAAAGGTGTTGATATTACGATTTGGATTATCAGATGGCAGGGCGCGGACCTTAGAAGAGGTCGGCAAAGAGTTTAATGTCACAAGGGAGAGAATTCGTCAGATAGAAGCAAAAGCACTTAGAAAGCTTAGACATCCCAGTAGATCCAAGCTTCTAAAGGGATACGAAGTCTTTTGATATATATAATTATAGAAAGGACTATTTATATGAAGAGAATTCTATTGATGATTTTTAGAAGTCTATTTAGTCTACCAATTTGGCTGTTTAAAATATTCAGGCTTTGTAATATACAAAAATATGACCCTGAGACTAGGTATGCATACTTGCACAAACTTGTCCCTATTGTAGTAAGACGGGGAAGAATCAATATACATGTAACTGGCCTGGAAAACCTTCCTGTGGAAAATGGATATATAATGTTTCCCAATCATCAAGGATTATTTGACGCCCTGGCTATAATACAGACTCACGAAAGACCTCTAGTAACAGTTATGAAAAAGGAGGTTAAGGATACCTTCCTATTAAAACAGGTTATTACTCTTTTACAGGCTGAGGTTATTGACCGGGAAGACATTAGGCAATCTATGAAGGTCATTATGAATATGACTCGTCGGGTAAAAACCGGAGAAAACTTTATTCTATTTGCCGAAGGAACCCGTTCTAGAAATGGCAACACCCTACTCGACTTCAAGGGTGGTAGCTTTAAAAGCGCAATGAATGCCAGATGTCCTATTGTTCCTGTTGCTTTAATTGATTCTTATAAGGCCTTTGATACCAGTTCTATTAAGCGCTTAACAGTTCAGGTTCATTATCTTAAGCCCTTAAACTATGAGGATTACAAGGGTATGAAATCTACTGATTTAGCTGTGACTGTAGCTAATATAATTCAAGAAAAAATCAATATCGAGACAACAGAAATAAAGTAAATTTTTTTTCATAATAACAAGAGCTCCTGCGTTCCCATAACATATGTTATGAGAATACAAGAGCTCCTTTTATTATAGTTAATTCTTAATATAGCTTATACTGCTTGGGAATGCCATTCTCGTACTTCAGATTTGTTTCACCCATAATCAAAGGCCTTAGATATGCCATCATTTCTTCTGTCACATCATTGCCCTCTGGTGTAATCCAATCCAATGGGACAGTTTTCTCATGATTTGCAACCTCACCTACAGGAACTGCAACAAATTCCACACTATAAGGTTCATTACTTAACCTATTAATAGCTGACATCTTACCAGTCTCTTTGTTAACAGCAAGGTTAAATGCCTTCTGACCTAGCATAAGTGATTCCATGATATCTGTTTCACTGGCAATATGAGCCGCTGCTCTTTGCATCAAGCTAAGCTCAATAGCCCTAGCCTTGCATCCAATTTCATCACGAACCAACTGTTCTAATGCCCTAGCAGAACCAGCAATATATTTATGACCAAAATTATCTACTGCTCCGCTGGATATCTTGTCTGATACATATGCTCCTGTGCTGTCCTTAATGCCTTCACTTATAGCCACCAATAGACTTGGCTTTTTGGCAAGTTTATCTTTTAAATCCTTAATAAATTTGTCAGTATCAAAATCCTTTTCACATAGATAAATGAAGTCTGGGCCTGCTCCGCCGTTAACTCTAGCCAAGGCCGCTGCAGCAGTAAGCCAACCTGCATTTCTACCCATTATTTCTATAATTGTCACTGAAGGAATATCATATACATTCATATCTCTTTCAATTTCTGCAACAGTTGTAGCAATATACTTTGATGCAGAACCAAAGCCAGGACAGTGATCTGTCATGTTAAGGTCATTATCAACCGTCTTAGGTGCACCAATTATATAAAAATCATGATTATTCATTCTACAGTATTCTGAAAGCTTATCTACTGTATCCATGGAATCATTTCCACCTATATAGATGAAATATTTAATCTCATGCTTAATAAATGTATCAATAATTTTTTTATAAGGTTCATCATCGACTTTCCAGTCCTTCATCTTATATCTGCAAGAGCCTAGTGCGGAAGATGGTGTATATGTCAAGGTGTCTAGAGCTTGTGTATCTTTAATCAGTTCATTAAGATCTAGAAGATTATCATTAATTGCACCTTCTATTCCATTTTTTGCACCATATACCTTGTCAACCTTATCACTGCTACGTACTCCCTGTAATACACCAACCAAGGTAGCATTAATTGCTACAGTAGGTCCACCGGATTGTGCTACTAATAAATTATTCATTATAGTCCTCCTATACAATAGTTTATATCCTATTTTATAATACACCTATTCTATCACGCATAAATATGAGCGTCAAGGTACTTGTTTATTCGGATTAACATTAGATTTAAGGCACTAATTGCCACATTCTATACTGATTTCATTGAATCTTTCTAATATGTGGTCAATCTTTAAAGCTTGCTTCTCCTGTCCTTTACAATCTATAATATTCTCTCCCTGATGCATCATAATAAGACGATTCCCATATTCTACAGCATAACGAAGATTGTGGGTAACCATAATAGTGGTTAACTTCTTTTCCTCTACTATTTTACCCGTAAGTTCCATAATTAATTCAGCAGTTTTAGGGTCAAGAGCAGCAGTATGCTCATCCAAAATAAGAAATTCAATAGGTGTCATAGTCGCCATAATCATAGTAAGCGCTTGTCTTTGACCTCCTGATAAGGAGCCTGCAGTAACATCCATTTTATCCTCAAGGCCAAGTCCAAGCTTCTTAAGCATATCTTGATATTGCTCTTTTCTTCTATAATCAGTTCCCTTATAAAGATTAAATGCTTTTCCCTTATTGTCTGCAAGGGACATATTTTCAAGAATTGTCATGTTAGGACAGGTCCCTAAAGCGGGATTTTGATAAACTCTTCCAATCCTCTGTTGCCTTTTGTGCTCTGGTTTGTTTGTAATATCTCTACCATTTATTTCGATTTTTCCCTGGTCAATTGGTATACTTCCACAGATAATATTAAGCATTGAGGTTTTACCAGATCCATTACTTCCAACTACAGCTACAAATTCGCCCTCAGTAACATCTAAACTATAGTCATTAAACAGGCACATCTCATTGACAGTTCCAGGATTATAATATTTGTTAATGTTAATTAGTCTAAGCATTAGATTTTATCCTCCTTTTCTTTTCATTACCTGCAACAAGAATTGCTAAGAACAAAACGGAGGTAATCAGCTTCTGATCCTGTACAACAAGTCCTAAGGAAATTGCAATTGCAACACATCCTTTATATAGAACTGATCCTATAACTACGGCTGTGGTGGTTTTTAGTATTGTTAATTTACGAAATAAATTCGTTCCAATTATTACGCTAGCTACACCTGTAACTAAGATTCCTGTTCCAATAGTTATATCAAAATAACCATTCTTCTGAACAAATAATCCTCCTGACAAGGCTACAAAAGCATTGGCTATTGATAGTCCAATAATTTTCATAATCCCCTTATCCTTTGCCAAAGATGTTACAACTGTTTCATTGTCTCCAACTGCCCGCAGAAGATACCCAGACTTGGTTTTTAGATACATATCTAGTAGTAACTTCATTATAATAATTATTATTAATAAGACTGTAACTACTAAAAATGGGCGAAAGCCTTCAGGAACCACTTTATTAATAAACTTATTGTCAAAAATTGAGGACTCCATATATATAGGTACATTTGCGCTACCTGCTATCCGCAAATTTATTGAGTACAGAGCTGTCATCATTATTATTCCAGATAATAAATCCCTAACCCCTAATTTTACATGAATAAGACCAGTGATAATACCAGCTACTGCTCCTGTAAGGAAGGAAATGAGTAATGTTAGTACAGGATCAACCCCTGCTGAAATTAGAGCAACTGTTATAGCTCCTCCCAATGGAAAGGTTCCATCAACCGATAAATCCGGAAAATTCAATATTTTATAAGTTATATATATTCCTAGGGCCAGGACTGCATAAGCAAATCCTTCCTCGAATATACCAATTACTACCGTTAACATTTCCCTTCCTCCTTAAGAAACTTCATATGTCATATTAAATAATAGTTTAGTGACTAGTTATACATCTTATTCTTATTTTGAAATATCATTATACATCTCCTTGGCATTTTCCATCAAATCCTCTGGTAGATTAATTCCAAGCTTTTTGGCAACTGCATTATTGCCATAAAAAGCAAACTCCTCAATAGTTTCGTAATTGATTTCACTAGCCTTCTTATCACCATCTAAAACCTGGGCCGCTATCTTTCCTGTCCTTTTTCCAAGCTCATAATAATCAAGTCCCATAGATCCTAAGCAGCCTATCTTAACCTGTTCAACCTCACTACCAAATACAGGTATATTCTTTTTAAATGCTTTATTGAGAATAGTAGGCAAGGCGCTAACCACTGTATTGTCAGTAAGATTATTAACACAATCCACCTTCTCTAAAAGGCTATCTGCGGCCATTGGTATATCTGCTATGGTTGATATTCCACTCTCTATTATTTCAAATCCATAGCTTGGAGCTGCTAGTTTGTATTCCTCTATAGCTGACAGAGAATTTACCTCACTGGTACTATACATAATGCCAATTTTCTTTGCATCTGGAAGAATTTTTCTTATCATTTCTAATTGTTTCTCAACTGGGAGCTTGTCGCTGGTTCCTGTTACATTACCATTAGGTGTTCCATCTTCTTTGGCAAGCTCTGCCTTAATTGGATCTGTCACTGCAGTAAAAATAACTGGTGTTTTTATGTTTTTTGTTGCCCCAAAGGCACTCTGTGCCATTGGTGTTGCAATAGCGCAGATTAAATCTGCTTTCTTTGCTATAAAGTTCTTAGAAATCTGTGAAGCCATATTTGCATCAGCCTGAGAGTTTTCATATAGAATAGTAAGGTTTTGACCCTCCTTATAGCCTGCCTCTTCCAGTCCTGCAACAAATCCCTCCCTACAATTATCCAAAGAAGCATGCTCTGCAAATTGTCCTATGCCTATAATAACTTCACCATCTTTTTTTTCTGAACAGCCCCCCATAAGAGCAACTGTTAAAACCGCAATAATGATTAATGATATAATCTTTCTTCTCATTTCTTTTCCTCCTCAAAATTAGTTTTTCTTAGGTAGCAGACGGTTTTTATGTTTTTAGACACAAAAAATCCCAAGTATCTAAAATACTTGAGACGAATTTAATCCGCGGTACCACTCAATTTGACATATTAATTATATCCAAATGAATATTATTAATTGTCCTCCTCTATCATATACAATCTATATATGCCATCCATATAACGGTAATGGTGTCCGTCAACTCCTACTCTTAGTTCGGGTTGCCCTCAAAAGCCCATTCAGCAAAAGATTCAATATCGCATTCCCACCACCAGCGACTCTCTGTAATATCCTACTAAAGCTTACTACTCTTTCTCAACGGTTTCTCTTATATAGCAAATATAATAGTACAGCTAATATTTTTTGTCAAGACTTATTTTCTTATTAGATAATGTGATTTTGTTACTGATAAGTCATTTATATTCCTG